>JAIELU010000210.1 GCA_019752775.1 Campylobacterales bacterium
AATCTTTTAAAGTAAGATTTATTTGACAATAAAACTTATCTTCATCAGCTTTTTTCATAGAAATATTTCCATCTTCAAGCATATCCCAAAGAAAAGGAAGATAAACACTATTTGAGTTTGAACTAAGTGTTAGAAGTTGTTGATAATCAATTTGAGTTAATAATTTATCAACTTGTTTTGCTAATTCTTGTGATTTTGGGTCAGTTTTTGAACTCAATTCTTCTTGCATTTTAAGTAAAACTGTTTTTACATCTTCAGTTATTTTTGCTTCACCTTTTGGATTATCTATTATATCTTGGATTAAATGTTCAACTTTATCTACTAATTTTGTTAAATGATTTTGTAGATTTGCATTAGCTGGATTTAGTGTTTCTAAATTTTCTTTTAATGTATTTAAAAGTGGAGTTAAATTTGATGTGAAATTATTTGAAAAAGTACTTAAATTATTTGTTGACATTAAATTTTGCAAATTTTCACCTTTTGAAAATAGATCAGGCATTTTTAAAAGATTATCAATCATTGGTAAAATATTTTTATTTTGCAAAGTAGGATTTTGTAAAATATCATTTTTTATTTGAACTAATAAATCTTTTGTTTGAATATTTAATATTTCTTTTGATTGAAGATTTTGTAAACTACTTAAATTTTCTTTTAAATTTTGAGTAGGAGTTTGAACACTTTTATCCAAAGGAATACTATTTTCTATTTTTGATTCAACTAAAGTTCCATTATTTACAATAGTTTTTAACTCATTTGTGAGATTTGACAAATTTTGTGTTTGAGTAGGAGTTAAAGAAGAATTTAAATTTTGTAAAGCTGTTGTTAATGATTTCAAATTAGTTGTGAATTCTACATTTGTATTTGCTGTTTGATTTTGTGGGCTTTGTAAAAGTTTATTAACTAATTCATTCACCTGTTTTGCTTGTGGTGTATTAATATCTTTTACTAAATTTTGTATTTGAGTTAACACATTTTCTAATTTTGTATTTGTAGGGGTTGTCAGTTTAGATTCCAAAAAAATACCTGAATTTTTCACTTGTTCTTTTAGTGTATTTGCATCCATATCTTTTATATTTTTTAAAAAGTTTTCAAGTAAAGGTTTGAATTTTTGCAAACTTTCATCTTGTGAAATATTTTCAAGAAGTGAAGATAAATTGTTTGAAACAGAACCTAAATCTTTAAAAACACTTGAGTTTTTAAGCATGTTTTCTATTGTATTATTCGATTTTGTACCATTTTTTAAACCATCAAATAATTCTTTTAAAACATCATTTACAGAACCTGTATTATTTTTAACTAATTGTTCTAATGTTTTTGAATCTGCTTCTTTTAAGACTTCTTTTAAAACCTTATTATCATTTGGTAAAAGTATATTTAATAGTGGATTATTTAATACTAACATACAAAAGTATAACATATCTAAATATTTTCTACACACTTTTTTGGTTATACTTTTTTTATGAAAAGAAGAAACTTTATAAAATTTACAACAATTGGTGCGATTTTGTTTTCAACAAATATTACAGTTGCTAGAACAATTCCACAAAAAACTCTATTAATTTTGGATGAAATTTTTAATATTATTTTTCCAAAAACTACCACAATGCCAAGTGCTAAAGAGTTTAAAGCTTTAGAATATTTGATAAAAAATATTTCTCATAAAACCTTTGAAAATGAAGATAAAGTTTTAATTCTTGATGGAACAAAAGATTTTAATAAAAGTTTTTCAGAATTTTTAACTTTAAATCAAAATAAGAAAAAAGAACTTATTTTTGAGATTATTAAAACCAGTACTTATGCAAAATCTTGGGTTTCAAAACTTACATATTATGGGATTGAAGCAATGTTAAGTGACCCAATTTATGGTGGAAATTTTAATCAAATAGCTTGGAATAGTGTAAAACATCCAATTGGAATTCCAAGACCCTTAAAAACTTATGGACAAAAAATATGACTTATGATGTTTGTGTTATTGGAAGTGGAGCTGGAGCTGGTCCTATTATTTATGAATTAAGTAAAAAAGGTTTAAAAGTTTGTGTTTTAGAAAAAGGTGATATTTACAATGAAAAGGATTTCTCAAAGGATGAATTAGTTGTGAGAAAAGCTATTTATACTCCAAATTTAAAAGATGAATATCATACGATTGAAGAGTTTATAGCTGATTCTTGGCAAAAATTTCCCACTTATGAAACTGGTTGGAACTTTTGGAATGGCTCACTTTTAGGTGGTTCTTCAAACTTTATGAGTGGATATTTTCATAGGCTTAAACCAAATGACTTTAAATTAGCTTCGATTTATGGAGTTGCAAAAAATACAAATATTGTTGATTGGGTTATAAGTTATGAAGAGTTAGAACCATATTATACAAAAGTTGAAGAGCTTGTGGGAGTTTCTGGAGAAGTTCAAGAATACGAATTTTTAGAACCACGAAGTACAAAAGAGTTTCCATATTCTGCATTAGCAGAAAATAAAATAGTGGATTTAATAGATAAATCTTGTAAAGAATTAGGTTTTAAATCTATAAAAACTCCAAGAGCAATAATTTCAAAACAAAAAGATCATAGAAATCCTTGTTATTACTCAAATTATTGTGGTTCATATGCTTGTTCAAGTGGAGCAAAGGGAAGTTCAAGGGCTAGTTTAATAAAAAATGCACTTCTTACAAATAATGTAACAATAATTGCAAATGCCTTTGTAGTTAAATTAAATACTTCAAAAAATAAAAAAATAAAAAGTGCAACATATTTGACAAAAGAGGGTACAAAAAAAGAAATAAAAGCAAAACTTTTTGTTCTTGCAGCTCAAGCTGTTGAGACTTCAAGACTTTTATTAAACTCAAAAGATGAAAATTTTCCAAATGGTGTTGCAAATAATAGTCTAAATGTTGGCAAAAATTTCCTTTCAAGTAGCGGTGGAATCGTAAGTGCAACTTTTGATGAAAGCAATATGAATTTAAAAGATTTACAAGAATCTGGACTTTTTGTAAATAGGTCTTTAATGGATTGGTATTTTACAAAAGAGTTTAAAACAGGAACTATTGATATACTTTTTGAACATGCAAATCCAATAAGAAGAGCTTCAATTTTAAGATGGAATGAAGATGAACTTTTAATTGGTGAAGAGTTGCAAAATAAAATTTTTGAAACTTTTAGAAAAACTAGAACTTTAAATATGGAGATTTTTGTAGATTGGACTCCAAATAATGATTCATTTATAAGTGTTGATGAAAAATATAAAGATAAATATGGAATTCCAGTTGCAAATATTAGAATTGGAACTCATCCACAAGATATGAAGGCTTCAAAATTTTTGGAAGAAAAAGCAATAAAATTATTTGAAAAAATGGGTGGTAAAAATATAGTTTCAGATATATCAGCACTTCCCTCTTCAAACTTACAAGCAGGTGGTTGCAGATTCGGAGATGATGCTAAAACTTCTGTATTAAATAAATATTGCCAAGCTCATGAAGTTTCAAATTTATTTATAACAGATGGCAGTTTTATGCCAACAGGTGGAAGTGTTCCTTTTACTTGGACGATTTATGCGAACTCTTTTAGAGTTGCTGATTATATTAAAGATAATTGGGAAGATTTAATAGTATAAATAAAATATGACATTTTGTAATGTTTTATTTCCTATAAAAAAGTTTTAGATATAATAAATCAACAATACATTATATAAGGTTTATTTATGCAAAATATAGAAATTTGGCACAACCCACAATGTTCAAAATCAAGAAATGCTATGGAATTACTAGATGCAAAAGGTATAAATGCAAATGTAGTTAAATATTTGGAAAATACTCCTACCAAAGAGCAAATAAAAGATGTTTTGAAAAAACTAAATATGAAAGCATCACAGATTTTAAGAACAGGTGAAGATATATACAAAGAGTTAAATTTAAAACAAATTGATGACGAAGATAGATTAATAGAAATTATGCTTGAACATCCAATTTTAATTGAGAGACCAATTATTATAAAAGGGGATATTGCTGTGATTGCAAGACCTATTGAAAATCTAGAAGAATTACTTAAATGATTTATGAAGTAAATGAAAAACAACAAAGAATCAAATATATAAGGGTTTTAGAAAAATTCTTTACAAGAACTATTTCTTTATTAAAACTTGATAATTTTGATAAAGATTTATTCAAGCAAAGAACTAAAAAAAACTATGAAGAGATGATAAAAACAACAGAGATAGAGTTATATTCTGAATATTATGAGGGAATAAAAGTTTTTATAAATAAAACAATGTTTTATTTAAAAGAGCATTCAAAATCTTTTGAAGATGAAAGAGCAACTTTATTGAAAGATGCAAATCTTATTCAAAAAGAGAAAAATAGTACTAATTATAAAAAAGATAAACACAAAAACCAAAAATTCAATGATGGATATTAATGAGTCAAGAAGAGTATAAAAGTTTTAAATTATCAGGAGTTATAAAAAAAGTTTTATACAAAAATGAAGAGACAAAATACATAATTGCAGTTTTAGAAAATAATCAAAAAATTTGTGGTGCATATTTTGATACAGATATTGAAAAAATCGTTGGTGAAGAGGTTATTTTAAAAGGAAATTGGATTACCCATAAAAAATATGGAGTTCAATTTGAATTTGATACTTTGCAACTAAAAGAGGCTGAAATCTTCTTTTTTCTTACAAAAATAGTAAAAGGTGTTGGTAAAAAATTTGCCCATGAATTACTAGAAAAATATGATGAAGTAGAGTTAATTGATATTTTAAATAATCGACCTCAAGAACTTCTTGATTTTAAAGGAATTAAAGAGAAAAAACTTCAAATGATTGTAAGTTCTTGGCAAAAATTCCAACACTTAAGAGAACTTGGTTCCTTTTTAGCAAAATTTGGAGTAACTTCAAATCTTATTACCAAAATATATTCAAGTTTAGGTGAAGTTGAAAACCTAATAGAAAAAATCAAAGAGAATCCCTATATCTTAATAAACATAAAAGGAATAGGATTCAAAAGAGCCGATGAAATAGCTAAATCTTTGGGAATAGACCCAAAATCTGAGTTTAGAATTATGGCTTGTTTGAACTATACTTTAAGAGAATATTGTGATAACAATGGGAACTCTTCAATAGAAAAATTTCATTTATACAAACTTTTAGATGATAGTTTACGATTTTTTAATGAAGAACTTTTATACGAACAAGCTATTTCAAAAATGTTGGTTGATGAAGATATTTTTGTAACAAGTGAAAATAGATATGCCTTATCAATGCTTTATTATGCAGAAAAGCGAATTTTAGAGTTTTTTACAAGAAGAAAAGATGAAAAAAATAGAAAAATTATTGCTACTTTTGATGAATATTTACTAAAAAAACAAGAAACTTTAGGATTTGAATTAAGTACAGAGCAAAAAAAAGCAGTTGAACTAATAAACAATGGAGATAAAACTCTATTTTTAATAGGTTACGCAGGAACTGGAAAATCAACCTCAAGTAGGGCAATATTAGAGCTTCTTGAAGAGACAATGTCTTATGATGATATTATGACTATTGCTTTAAGTGGAATTGCCTCACAGCGTATTTCTGATACTACAGGTTACAACTCTTCAACTATTCAATCACTTCTAATGAAACATAAAGAGAAAGATTTTTTTCCTTATAAAGCCATACTTTTAGATGAAGCTTCAATGGTAAACTCTGTTACTTTTAATCAAATTGTCTCAAAAATAGATGATGATACGATTTTTATAATTGTGGGAGATGATGGTCAATTACCAGCAATTGGAGCTGGAAATGTACTTGCCGATGCTATAAAATATGAACTTGCACCAATTTGTAAACTTACAAAAATTTATAGACAAAATGAAAATCAAGCAATTGCAGTAATTGCAAATGATATTAGAAAAGGTGAAGTTCCAGCTTATAAAGAAGAGTATGAAGATTTTAAATTTATTGATGTTTCTATTTCAAACTACTATTCTCAAAAAAACTCTATTTCTTCAAATGACTTTGCAGATTTAAGGGGCGAAAATAGCGAGTATATTTTGAATAATATTTTAAATATTTCAGCTGGTTACATAGAGCAATATTATGATTTTATAAAGAAAAAGAAGATTTCTCAAGCTTTGATACTTTTTCAAGTAATTACTCCTATGAAAGCTGGAACTTTAGGTGTTGATAATCTAAATATTCAATTACAAAAACTTTTTAATCATTCAAAAGGAAAAGCTTTTGTTTCAAAAGTTTATGAATATAAATTAACTGATAAAGTAATTCATATAAAAAATGAGAATATGAAAGCTCAAACTATGAGTATGTATAAAAGTGGCTCATCAGATTTTTTAGAAAGAAGAGTTTATAATGGTCAATTAGGACTTATTATTAAACTTGATTTTGAAGAAGAAAAATGTATAGTTTTATATCCAAATGACGATATGGTAGTGTTTTATGACTTTGAAAATGTATATACATTACTTAGTTTGGCATATTGTTTAACTATTCATAAAACTCAAGGAATGGAGTATGAAAACGCATTAATTCCAATGAGTTTTTCCCATTATATTATGCATAATACAAAACTTTTATACACAGCAATTACAAGAGCTAAAAGTATGTGTTTTATTGTTGGAGAAGAAGAAGCTTTTAAAAGCGCTTGTAAAAAATTAGAAATAACGATTAGAGAATCTGTAATAAATGATTTACTTAGCAAAAAAATAGTTCAAGATAGAGAAATAATCATAGTTTAACGAACATAAAAGCAACTATTTTGTATTATATAGAAAATTTTTAAGAGGATAATATTTTATGATAACATGGATGCAAAGACATAAAAGATGGCTAGTGATTAGTATTTGGATT
>JAIELU010000044.1 GCA_019752775.1 Campylobacterales bacterium
CCGGAGCTGAAAAAGTAGTTTCAGATTCACAACACGAGCTGCAAGTGCTGCAATTCCTTCTTGTGAAGAGTATAATCCAAAAATTTCGTTTGCAAATCTTTCAAATTGAACACTATTTTGGAGATAATACCATTTCATCCAAGCTGGTATTACAACAGAAAGTCCAGCTCCATGAGGTACGTTATAAAGTGCTGATAATGAGTGTTCAATCATGTGATTTGGATAAGAAAAATCTTTTGTTCCAATATATGTTAAACCATTTAAAGCACAAGTTGATGCCCATGCAAATTCTGCTCGGGCGTCATAATTACTTGGATTTTCTATTAATTTCTCCGTAGTTTCCATAACGGTTTTGATGATAGACTCGATTTGTCTATTTATAAATGTAGGTTGAACTGAAGCTGTAAAATATCCTTCAATACAATGTGCAATAATATCAGCAGCTGAATAAACCAAATAATCCTTTGAAACAGTACTCATAAGTTCTGGATTAATCACTGAAACTTTAGGATAAAGATGAGCTGATTGAATTGCATATTTTTGATTTGTTTTTTCGTTTGTTACAACAGCCCCACAGTTCATTTCACTTCCAGTTGCTGCAAGTGTTAAAATATCAAAAATCGGAAGGGCATTTTGTATTGTAGCTTTTCCAATAAAAAAATTCCAAACATCACCATCATATAAACTTCCTGCTGCTATTGCTTTTGAACTATCTAAAACTGAACCTCCACCAACACTTAAAATTGCATCAACTTTATTTGTTTTTGCAATTTCAATAGCTTCATAAACCTTTGATAAAATAGGATTACTTTTTATTCCTCCAAACTCTATGTATTCAATACTGTTTTCTTTTAAACTATTAATTACAATATCAAAAAGTCCATTTTTTTTGATTCTATCACTTCCAAAAGTAAGTAAAACTTTTTTAATATTAAAAGGTTTTATATACGCACCTATATTTTTTTCTTTTTCTTTTCCAAACTCTATTTTTGTGGGGTTATAAAAACTAAAATTTTCCATTTTTTCTCCTAATTTTTTATTGTTTTTTGTATGTATAAAAAGCTGTAATACTTGCCATTAATGTGGCCATTGCTAATATCATCGCACTAAATACAAAGGTAATTTCAAATCCATATATATCAAAAAGTAATCCCCCAAATGCTGCACCTAAAGTTATAGCTAATTGAATAATTGCAACCATTAATCCACCTCCAGCTTCTGCTTCATGTGGTAAAACTTTACTAAGCCAAGTCCACCAAGCTACAGGAGCCGAAGTTCCTAAAAATCCCCAAAGAGCTATCAAAACAAATATGACTGTTATTGAGTGAGCAAAATAAATAAGCCCAATAACAATCAACATCATTAAAAATGGAATAATGATTAACAAACTATAAAGCCTTGTTTTTAAAATATCTCCAATAATAAAAGTTCCAATAAGCCCACCAATTCCCATAATCAATAAAATTAAAGATAACATCTCAAAATCAACTTTTGTTTGTGTCTCTAAAAAAGGACGAAGATAAGTAAAAAGAGCAAATTGTCCCATAAAAAAAAGCATTGTTGAAAGCATTCCTAAAGTTACTTTCCATTGTTTTAACAGTTTAAATACACTACTCAATTTTGGTCTATGCCCATAAGTATGTCTTGATGGAAGTGATGGCATAGATTTATATAACCAAATAAAAGCAATAATTGCAATGGGAACAATACAAAAAAATGCACCTCTCCAACCAATAATTCCTCCTAAAAAACTTCCAAGTGGTGCAGCTATCATCGTTGATAATGCATTTCCACCGTTTAAAATTGCCAATGCTTTTGGAACTAAATATGAGGGGACTAATCGCATAATAGTTGCTGCTGACATTGACCAAAAACCGCCAATACAAATTCCTAAAAGAGCTCGTCCTATCATTAAAATCATAGCATTTGAGGCATTTGCCACAATAACACCCGATATTCCCATTAAAATAGTAAAAAACAGTAAAACGGTTCGTCTATTAGTATGTCCAATTATTGAAGTTAAAAAAAGACTAGTTACTAATGCAAATAGACCTGAAATAGAAATAGATTGCCCTGCATATCCCTCTGTTATAGCTAAATCTGTGGCAAGAGGTGTTAATAAACTAACAGGCATAAATTCGGATGCCACTAAAACCATGGCACATAAAGACATTGCCCAAACTGCACTCCATAAAGGAGTTATATTTTCATTTTCTTTCATTATTGACCTTTGAAAATTTATAAATTATTTATGTAAGATTAAAATTACAAGAAGAGTTTTTCTTCTTGAATGGTTAGGAATTATTCTAAATCAAAAGTAATTTTTATATCATCATTCCCAAGTGTTTGAGCTAACATATTCGGATTATCAATTTTTCCAACTTTTGTATATTGATAGTTAGTTGAAAAAGTTTTATAAAAAAGAACTAAACTATTGTCATTCCATAACATTAAATCACCAGAATTAATCATTTTTGGACTGAACTTATCCATCGGGAAACTTTTAGAAAAATGAAAATATTTCTCATTTTTATTCAAATCAGTCATATTAAGTGTTATGGGTAATATTCTTTTAAACTCTTTGGCTGTTTCATTTTCAAACAAGGTTGCAACAAATACCTTTGTTCCTATAATTACTTTTATTTTATTGTTCATATTGATTTCTTTTTGTTCTATTTCAGTTGCCATTACAATTGTAAAACTTTGTATAAATAGAAACATCCACAAAATAATTGAATATTTAATTTTCATGTTTTATTTAAAAATTCATTAAATTGTTGCTACATCAATAACATATCTGTATCGAGCTTTTTTATTCTCTACGTTTTTCCAAGCTTGATTTATTTCATCTGCTTTTATGATTTGTATTTCAGGTAAAACATTGTTTTTTGCACAATAATTTATCATCTCTTGAGTCTCTTTCATTCCACCAATTAATGAAGCATTAAAATTAACTCTACTTACAGATAGTCCAAGATTATTTAGCGTAATTTGAAAATTTTCAGGCATTCCAACTTGTGTAAAAAAACCATAAGGTTTTACAACACTTGCATATGAAGCCACATCAAATTGATAAGGAATTGTAGAAATCATATAATCCATTTGTCCTTGGTATGCTAAGAATTTTTCTTTGTTATCCACAACAATTACTTCTTTTGCTCCAAAAGCTTTAATATCTTTTACTTTATCAGCACTTGTAGTAAACGCATAAACTTCAGCTCCTTTTGAAACAGCCAATTTAACAGCCATATGTCCTAATCCTCCAATTCCAGCAACAGCAACTTTATCACCTTTATTAATTTGGGCTTTCATAATTGGTGAATAAGTTGTGATTCCTGCACACAAAAGTGGAGCTGCTTTTTCAAAACTTAAGTTGTTTGGGATATGCACTGCAAAATGATTATTTACAACAATATGAGTTGAATATCCTCCTTGAGTAATTTTAGTAGGTTCTCTTTCATCTGTATATCCATAAGTAAATTTTGTACCATCTTCATATTGTTCTTCTTCACAAGTAGTACAACCATCTACCATACAACCAACTCCAGCTCTATCACCAATTTTAAATTTAGATACATTTTTACCAATAGCAGTTACAACTCCTACGATTTCATGTCCTGGAACTTGAGGATATTGTTGTTTTCCCCAATGTCCTTTTTCTTGATGAATATCAGAGTGGCAAATACTTGCAAATTTGATTTCAATTAAAATATCATTATCCCCAACTGCTCTTCTTTCAAAAGTCCAAGGTTTTAATATTCCTGATTCATCAAAAGCAGCATAAGCTTTTGTTTTTACATAATTATTCATTTTTATTCCTTCTTTTGCTAAAACTTCGCTGGATTTAAAAAGAACTAAACCTGCACCAATCATTGCTGAATTTTTTATAAACTCTCTTCTTGAATCTTTATTTTTCATTTTTAATCCTTTAGTATTATAATGCACATAAAAAAATCTGGCTAGAATATTAATCCATACAAGATGCCTAATTCTCTAAAAAAATAAATTTATTATAAATTAGGCAATTTCTTCTTTATAAGTAAGATAAGTTTTTGGAGCTACTCCAAACATTCTTGAGAATTCTCTACTAAACTGTGAAGGACTTTCATAACCTACTAGATACGCAGCTTCTGAAACTTCTATGTTTCTTACCATTAAAAGTTGTTTCGCTTCTTCAAGTCTAAGTTTTTTTTGAAATTGAATAGGAGACAAAGAAGTAACTGTTTTAAAGTTTTGATATAAAGATGATTCGCTCATTTGAATTAAATCAGCTAATTCTTTGATATTGAGTTTTTCAGTAAAATTGTTTTTTATTTCACTAATAGCTTTTACAATTTTATTTGAAGTTGTTCCTTCCATTGCAAATTTATTTAAGAAATAGCCACTTTTATCATTTACTAAAGTGTATAAAATCTCTTTAATTATAAAGGGTGATAAATAATTTATATCTTCATTTGGTTTATCTAATAGTTTGATAAGTCTTGAAATCGGTTCATATAATCGCAAGTTTAAATCATCAAAAAATAAACCTTTTTCAGATTTTTTTTGAAACAGAAGTTTTTGTGGATTTGTATTTTTTAAAACCTCATAAATATCTTCAATCTTAAATCGTATTCTTAATGAAATATAAGGTTTTTCTTTTGAAGCTTGAGTTATTTTTACATTAGCAGGAACATGGGCTGATGAAATTAAATACTCATTGTGATTATATCCATACATTTTATCACCAAAACCTACGGCTTTACTTCCTTGTAAAATAATACATAATGAGGGTTCATACATAACACTTGTACTAAACTCAGAAGGAACACTTGAAAAATAAAAGTCTAAACAAGATATAACAGATTGAACACTGCCATTTAAATCGTATTTGTTTTTAATAAAATCAATCAAATCAAATCGATATTCATCTAAATGTTTGTTCATAAAAGTTCCTTGAATTAAATAGTGAAGTTTATTTTATTATATAAAATAACTGAACAAAATAATATAAAGATTCTCTAATTTATTTGCCTAATTCTCCAATTTATATGAGATTCTTATATTTAGAGAATTAGGCAAGTGATTTGTAAAATTGTTCTATTGGAAAAACTTGTATTTATCTATAATTAAAATAGATATAGATTTTACAGAAGGAAGAAAATATGAATTATGTAATTATAAATAATAAAAAATATGAATTAAAAGATATTCCACAAGATACGCCAATTTTGTGGGTATTAAGAGATTATTTAAATATGACAGGAACAAAATTTGGTTGTGGAGTTGCCCAATGTGGAGCCTGTACAGTTTTACTTGAAAATAAAGCAATACGAAGTTGTTCAACTCCTATTAGTGAGGCTTATGAAAAAAATATTACAACTATTGAAAATAAAGATGATATTGAGTTAAAAGCTTTACGAATTGTATGGCGGGAACATGATGTTGCCCAATGTGGATATTGTCAAAGTGGACAAATAATAAATGCAGCTGGACTTTTAAAATCAAATGCCCATCCTTCAAACGAAGAAATCAAAGAAGCAATGAATGGAAATATTTGTAGATGTGGAACTTATAACAAAATCTTAAAAGCTGTAACAACAGTGGCAAAAGGATAAAAAATGAAATTAACTAGAAGAGACTTTTTAAAAAATAGCACACTTTTAACTTCTGCTTTTGTTATTGGATTTCATCTTCCAATAAAAGGCATGGCAGCTCAATTAGAAAATAAAAAAGAAATCATTGAACCAAATGCTTTTATCAAAATTAATAAAGATAATAAAATTACATTTATTCTTGGGCAAGTAGAGATGGGACAAGGAGCATATACAGGAATTGCTATGTGTATTGCTGATGAGTTAGATGCTTTTTGGGATGAGATTATTTTTGAACCAGCACCTGTAAATGATGTTTATAACATTCCTGGAATGCCTATGATGTTAACAGGTGGTTCTATGAGTATTAAAACTCAACAACAAAGAGTTAGACTTGTAGGCGCAACTTTAAGATTTATGCTTAAATCTGCTGCTGCTAAAAAATGGAAAGTAAGAGTTTATGGTGTAGAAACAAAAGACTCATATGTTATAAATAAAAGAACAAAAGAGAAATTATCTTATGGTAGTTTAATTGATGAAATAAAAAATATGCCAATTCCAAGTGATGTGAAATTAAAAGAAAAAAATGAGTATAACTTAATCGGAACAAGAGTAAAAAGACATCCAATTGAAGTTGAAGAAAAAATAACAGGGAAAGCAAAATTTGGTATTGATGTTAGACTTCCTGATATGAAATATGCTGCACTTGTACAACCAAGAGTTTTTGGTGCAAAAATTAAAAGTTATGATGACTCAAAAGCAAAAAATATGGCAGGAGTTTTAAAAATAAAACAACTTCCAAATGAAAAAATTGCTGTAATAGCAAATCATTGGTATCAAGCAAAACAAGCAAGTGAAGCAATAAGTGTTGAGTGGGATAATGGTGAATTTGAAAAAATTAGTTCAGCTGATTTAGAAAAAGAGTATAAAAGTTATTTAGGTAAAGAAGATTTGCCAATAATGAAAAAAGATGGTGATAGTAAAACTGCATTTGATAAAGCTTTTAAAGTTGTTGAAGCTGAGTATTCTTTTCCATTTTTAGCCCATGCTCCAATGGAACCACTAAACTGTACAGTTCATCATCAAGGTTCTAAAGCATTTATGTCTGTTGGTGGACAATTTCAAACGATATACAGAGCTACTTGTGCAAAAATTTTAGGAATTAAACCTGAAGATGTAGAGTATTACAACAACTACTTAGGAAGTAGTTTTGG
>JAIELU010000120.1 GCA_019752775.1 Campylobacterales bacterium
AAAAAGCATTTAGAAAAACAATTAGAATTAAATAATCCAATCCCCAATCCAAATGAAGGAACTAGATTTATGGAACATAGAGCTGCACTTGATGCATATAAAAACAAAGATTTCAAAAAAGCACATGATATTTGGGTAGAAGAAGCCAAATTAAAAAATGACCAAGCAATGGCAAACTTAGGGTTAATGTACCTAAAGGGTGAAGGTGTTGAAAAAGATTATACAAAAGCAAAAGAGTGGTTTGAGCAAGCAAGTGCTTATGGTAATGATTCTGCTAATTTTAATTTAGCATTAATGTACCAAACAAAAATTGGAGTTGAAGAAGATATTCCAAAAGCAGTTGATTATTTCAGACGAGCTGTTTCTAAAAATCATGTTCAAGCGGCATTTAGACTTGCCTTAATTCAATTAAAAGATAGAACTGATTTACATGGTGTAAAAGAAGGTTTTGACTGTATGTTAAAAGCAGCAAAGGCTGGTCATGTAATGGCAACTGTTCAATTAACAGGTGTTGATAAACCTTTAGAAGATGGGGAATTAAATAGAAACTTTAGAGCAAAAAGTTTAGAAGACCAACTTGAGATTTTAAATGATGCATTAGAGAGATTTATTAGACCAATT
This sequence comes from Campylobacterales bacterium, assembly GCA_019752775.1. GTDB lineage: Bacteria > Campylobacterota > Campylobacteria > Campylobacterales > Arcobacteraceae > Aliarcobacter. The sequence goes on from JAIELU010000120.1 coordinate 622, forward strand.
CTAAAAAAAGATGGTGGAAATATAATTTTACTTGATTATCTAAATGAGCCAGAAATTGAGTTAAGACTTGCATATCAAGGGGCTTGTGTTGGCTGTTCGATTGCATCAACTGGAACTTATGAAATGATTAAAAGTACAATTGAGCAAGTAATAGATAAAAGAGTAAGGATTTATGTATTATGAAAATCGCATTTGCATCTACTGATAATATACATGTTAACCAACATTTTGGTTGGTGCAAAGAGTTTTATATATACGAAATCATTGAAGATAGTTTCAATTTCGTAAAAACTATTGATTCATCAATTGAGATTTCTGATGAAATTGAAAAGTTAACTTACAAAATAGAATGTTTGGAAGATAGTGATATTTTATATGTACAACAAATTGGCCCAAAGGCTTCAAGAATGGTTCAAGCTTGTAAAATTTTCCCTATGCAATCAGCAAAAGAAAATGAAAAGATTGAAGATATTTTGAATTTACTTATAAAAATGAGATCTAATCCTCCAATATGGATGAGAAGGTTATTAGAAAATGAATCATAAAAAACCAGTAGAAATAGCAAATAATATATTTTTTATAGGGGCTTTTGACCCTGATATTAGAACCTTTGACATTATCATGAAAACTGCAAATGGTTCTTCATACAACGCTTATTTGATAAAAACAAGTGAAGGTGTGATTATTGTAGATACTGTAAAGTTGGGTTTTGAAAAAGAGTTTTTTTCAAAAATAGAACAACTTTGTTCTTATGATGAAATAAAATATGTGATATGTCACCATTTAGAACCAGATCATGCAGGGGCAATTCCTGAATTAATCAAAAGAGTTCCAAATGCTAAGGTTTTAATTTCACCTCAAGCAACACCAATGTTAAAAGCTATTACAAACAATGAAAACATTGCTTTTGAAACAGTTTGGACAAATAAAAGTTTGACTTTGGGTGATAAAACAATTAGATTTTTAACAACTCCATATTTACATTGGCCAGAGACAATGAGTTCTTATGTAGTTGAAGATTCACTTTTATTTAGTGGAGATGTTTTTGGAAGTCACTATTATGATAAAAGACTTTTTGATGATTTAGTTGGAGATTTTTCTTACTCATTTAAATACTATTATGACCATATAATGAGACCTTTTAAATCTTATATTTTAAGTGCATTAAAGTTATATGATAAACTAGATATAAAGATGATAGCTACTTTACATGGTCCAATTATTAGAGAAAAACCATATAAATATATTGAGCTTTATAGAAAATGGAGTCTAAATAGACCTGAAAATATCAACGAAAGTAATAAAATCATCTCTATTTTTTATCTAACAAGTTATAAAAATACAAGAGATATGGCAGATGCTATTTTTGATGGTGCAGAAAGTATAAAAACTATTCGAGCTAGTTTATATGATTTAGCTTCAATAGAAGAGCAAAATATGATTGATATTCTTGAAGAAAGTGATGGAATATTAATAGGAACTCCAACAATAAATGCAGATGCACCAAAACCAGTTTGGGATTTATTATCTTGTATGATGTATTTAGAAAAAAGAGGAAAAACAGGAATGGCATTTGGCTCTTATGGTTGGAGTGGAGAAGCTGTTAATATGATTCTTGATAGAATGAAATCTTTACATTTTAGAGTTCCACCCATTGAACCTATGAAAATAAAACTTATTCCTACAAAAGAGGAATTAGAAGATTGTTTCGAATTTGGTAGAGAGTTTGCAGAAATTGTAAATGGGAAAATGATTGAAATAGATATGAACTAAATCAAGATGAATAAGCGATGAGTATAAAACTTTACAAGGATTTAACTAAAACATGTACTCATCGCTTATTTATCTTAAGCTAAATCACTTAAATCTGAAACTTTATATATCACATCTTTTAATTCATTTAATTTTTTTATAACAGTATCATTACACGGTTTATCAAGATGGTATCTTAAACTAATAAAGTCGTAAATATTATCAACATTTCCATAGATTTCTTTTAGTAGTTCTTTTTTTATCTCTTCTTGTACTCTCATTTTAAATCCTTTTTTTATATGAAATTTATTATGCATTTTTTATTCCTATATTTTGTAAGGAACAATATGTGCATTATATTTGTAAATTAAATAAGGAGTTATCTATGAGTTGTTCGTGTACTTCAAGTAGTTCTCAAGAATCAATCAAAGAAGAGGTAATGGCAAAAATTAATAATCACCCATGTTATAGTGAAGGTGCTCATCAGCACTACGCTAGAATACATGTTGCCGTTGCACCAGCTTGTAATATTCAATGTAACTACTGTAATAGAAAATATGATTGTTCAAATGAGAGTAGACCAGGTGTTACTAGTGGTAAATTATCACCAGAAGAAGCTGTTAAGAAAATTTTATTTGTTGGTGGAGAAATCCAACAACTTACTGTTGTAGGAATCGCAGGTCCTGGTGACGCATTAGCAAACCCTGAAAAAACTTTTAAAACTTTTAAAATGCTATATGAAAAAGCACCGGATTTAAAAATGTGTTTATCTACAAACGGACTTATGTTACCAGATTTTATTGACCAAATTGTAAAATACAACGTTGACCACGTAACTGTTACAATCAACTCTGTTGATGAAACTGGTGAAGTTGGTTCAAGAATTTATCCTTGGATTTTATGGAATCATAAAAAAGTATTTGGAAAAGAAGCTGCAAAAATTCTTTTACAAAGACAACTTGAGGGAATCAAGATGTTAACGCAGAGAGGAATTTTAGTTAAAGCAAACTCTGTTTTAATTCCAGGTGTTAATGAACATGAATTACCAAATGTTGCTAAAAAATTAAAAGAGTTAGGTGTATTCTTACATAACATTATGCCACTATTGTCTAAACCTGAATTTGGTACATATTATGGATTAAATGGCCAAGAAAGTGCAACTGATCAAGAAGTTATGGCTGCACAAGAAGCTTGTGGTATGGATATGAAACTTATGTCTCACTGTAGACAATGTCGTGCAGATGCTGTTGGACTAATTGGTGAAGATAGAGGGGATGAGTTTACAAAAGATACTTTTATGAATATGGAATGGGAAGATTTAACTAAAAAATATGATATCTCCGCTCGAGCGCAAAAACACCAAGTTATTGAAAACTGGAGAGCGGCTCTTGAAGTTGCAAATGAAAAAGTAAAAATCGCACAAGCATCTAAAGAGCAATTAAGTTCAACAGGTGAGACTAAACTTGTAGCTGTTACAACTGCTGGTGAGGGAACTATTAACTTACACTTTGGTAATGCTAAAGAGTTCTTAATCTATGAAGCTGGTGATAAAGCAATTAAATTTGTAATGCACAGAAAAGTAGAAAATCCATATTGTAAAGGACCTGAAGATTGTGATGGTTCTTATCCAATTGAAGATATTAAAAATACTTTAAAAGATGTGGATTTATTATTAACTGAAAAAATCGGTGGATGCCCAATGGATGAATTAAAATCAATTGACTTGATTTGTGATGACTCTTATGCTCTTCAACCAATAGAAAAATCAGTTTTCGCAGCTGTTCAAAGATATTTTTATTCGCAAAATTCAGAAAATTCAAAAACTGAACATGAGTTAGGGTAATTCCTAACTTAGGAAAACTAAACCTATAGTAATACTTCTAAAAGGTAATGGAGCTAATTACAATTACAACTTCACACGGTTTTATTGGATTCCCACTAAAACAACTTCGTGCACAAAAAGTTGTGACACCAAGAGATTATGATAGATTTTTAACTATTGAAAAAGAAATCACAACAAAACCCTGCTGTTTTGTTTTTTCTTATGACAAATTGGAAGATAAAGATTTAGAACTTATTAAGGCTGAAGAGTTGGAAGTTTTAGAATAATTTCAAATTATTTTCTTATGTAATTTAATTTTTTTAGAAAGCTGTCCTACCACATTATTTATATGTATTTAATGATATTTTATATAGCATATTTTATCAATAAATGGTTATCTAAAGTAGCTAAGGAAAAGTATGAGAGAATCTTTCAAAAAGAAAATCATTGAAGTTTGTAATAAAAAGATTGAAGAAAAAGGCTTAAATGTAGGATTGTCATTTTATGCATTCTTCGCAAATAAAAATGATAATCCTGAATTGTTAATGGAAGTAGCACAATGGTGGATACTAACAAATAAATTAGACCACTTTGAAAAAGCAATTAAAATTAAAAAGATGCTAGAGTAAAATTAAAGTAATTTCTCAATAACTATTAAATTCTTTATCTTTTCGTAAGTAGCCCTATCTTTTTTCCCTACATCTATAAAATTTTTTCTGTATTAATAATTTTCATTTCAAGAATTCATATTTCCCAAATTCTTTTTAACAATTCTCACTTCGGAACACTATTTGCATAAATATTTATATCGAAATTAAAGGTTAGTATATGTCAATTATTAATGATACAACTTTAAGAGATGGTGAACAAACACCATTCGTAGCTTTCAACCTAAAAGAGAAGTTACAAATTGCAAGACTTCTATATGAATCTGGTGCAGATGAGCTTGAAGTGGGAATTCCAGCAATGGGAAAAAAAGAGCAAGATGATTTAAAAGAGATTCTTGCTCTTAAATTACCTATTCCAATCATGAGTTGGAATAGAGCAACGATGAGTGATTTAGAAGCCTCTTTAAAGTGTGGATTAAAAGCAGTTGATTTATCTATACCTGTTTCAGATATTTTGATTGATATTAAATTTGGTGGAGATAAAGTAAGACTGCTAAAACAGCTTGAAGAAGTAATTTTACAAGCCAAAAAAGAAAATTTATTTGTTTGTATCGGTGGAGAAGATTCAAGTCGCGCGAACAACTCTTTTTTAAAAGAGATTATGACATTAGGATATGAACTTGGTGCAAATAGATTTAGATATTGTGATACGGTTGGTATTTTAACACCTCATAAAACTTATGAAAATATCAAAGATTTATGTTCTTCAAATCTTTTAGATATTGAAATGCACACTCACAATGATTTTGGAATGGCAACGGCAAATGCAATTGCTGGTTATGAAGCAGGCGCAATTAGTGCTAACACTACAGTTATTGGAATTGGTGAGAGAGCTGGAAATGCTTGTTTTGAACAGGTATTAATGTCTTTGAGATTATTAGGAAAAGAAGTTAATATTAATTCAAAAGCCTTAAAATCTCTTATAAAAACTGTAAGTAATGCATCAAATAGAAGAATAGATACAAATCTGCCAATTATTGGTAGAAATATATTTTCACATGAATCAGGGATTCATGTAAATGGGATGATGAAATCAAATCAGGCTTATGAGCCTTTTACTCCTGATGAAGTTGGTTTAAAAAGAGCCTTTCCTATTGGAAAACACTCAGGAAGTTCAACTTTGATTTATCATTTAAAAGCTGTTGGAATTGATCCAGATATAGATATTGTACAAAAAATTCTTCCACAAATTCGAGAAATTGTAACGAATAGAAAAAAAGTTTTAAGTACAAATGAATTAAAAGAGTTATACCTATGTTCATTGGATATCTAAAAAATGGATTTGAAGAATCATTAGAGGATTTATTAATTGAAAACCCTCTATTTGATTTAGAACTATTAAAACAAACATATACTGTTTTTCCTCAATACTGTTTTGCAGCCTATGAAGATTCAAAAATTGTTGGCGTTTTAAGTGCTTATACTTTTGAGAATTATTTGTATATAAATGTGGTTGATGTGATAGATAAATATGAAGATGTTTTAAAAAGATTAATCTTTTTGTTAATAAAAAATTTTCCAGATGAAAATATTTTGGTTTTAATTGAAAATGACAAAAGTAATGTATTAGAAAACTTAGGATTCAAAACTTATAGCGAGTTCTTAAGATTTATGCATTCAGGTGAAGCAGTTGCTTTTAATTTTTCAAATTCAACAGCAAAACAAGTAAGTGGCAAACACTACTCAGAAGTTGCAAAAAGAGTTGATAAAAATAAGAAAAGTACAATTACTGTTATGGACGTGAAACAAGCAATGATAGCATTGCATGGAATGGCAGATAAAGGGTCATTTATTTAGATTCCTGGCAAAATTCTAACCATTTTTGAC
>JAIELU010000263.1 GCA_019752775.1 Campylobacterales bacterium
ATAAATACACAAGTAAATGCAATAAATGAAGCAATAAGTGTAATCGATCAAATAGCATTCCAAACAAATATTCTTTCTTTAAATGCAGCAGTAGAAGCAGCAACAGCTGGAGAAGCAGGAAAAGGTTTTGCAGTAGTTGCAGCAGAAGTTCGAAACCTTGCAAGTAGAAGTGCGGAAGCTGCTAAAGAGATAAAAAGTATCGTAGAAAATGCAACAAAAAAAGCAAATGATGGTAAAAAAATAGCTGGAAATATGATTGATGGATATAAACAGTTAAATGGAAATATCATTCATACTATAAACTTGATACAAGATATTCAAAATGCTTCAAAAGAACAATTACTTGGAATTGAGCAAATAAATGACGCAGTAAATCAATTAGATCAACAAACACAACAAAATGCAGCAGTTGCATCACAAACTCATGACGTGGCTGTATTAACAGATCAAATTGCAAAATTAGTTGTAACAAATGCCGATGAAAAAGAGTTTAAAGGTAAAAATGAAGTTAAAGCAAAAAATGTAAAATCAGCTGCTAAAGCTATACATAATGCTGAAAGTCATAATAAAATAGTGGCACCACATACAAATAAAGTAACACCAAAAACAGTAAAACATGAATCAAATCATGTGGTTTCTAAATCTAATACAAAAGAGGATACAGAGTGGGAGAGTTTTTAAACTCTTCTAATCAGTTAAGATTTTGACATTAACTTTTACGCCCAAAGAACTATTACCACTACTTTGAACGACACCTTTTAATGGTGAAATATCTGAATAATCTCTTCCATATCCTAAAATAATATACTCTTCATTTGGAATTCTATTATTTGTAGGATCAAAATCAACCCAGCCAAAATCTGGAATATATATAGAAAACCATGCATGTGAAGCATCTGCTCCAAAAAGTTTTTCTTTCCCAGCTGCTGGAATAGTTTGAATATAACCACTTACATATCGAGAAGGAATTCCAATACTTCTAAGTGCTGATATTGCAAATTGAGCAAAATCTTGACAAACTCCTTTTTTTTCTTTAAAAATCGTTTCTATTGGAGTTGTAATATCACTAAAACCTGATACAAATTTGAAATCATTAAAAATTCTAGACATAAATTCATTAGTTGCTTCAATAATATTTCTATTTTCACTAAAAGATTCTAGAACATATTTTTTTATTTCCATTGATGGCATTGGAATTGAATCAGTTTCGAATAAAAAATATTTTGCTAAAACATCATTTGGATGATAAGAACTAAGTCTTTGTTTTAGCTCTTTTAGCGTTATTTTTACCTCTTTAATTAAATTTAATTCTTTTTCGATTTCTTCTTTTATTCTTTCAACCCTTGAAGTCGCAATAACTTTCAAGTTTTTATGGGCTTCTCTAATAAGCATAAAATTATTTGTATTTCCAAAATAATCTATAAATTCATTTGTTTCATAGGGTGTTGGCTCTATTTTTAAAGAGTATTCCAATAGTTTTTGAGTATTGGAATTTTTTGGTTTTAATCTTGCTAGATTATGACTAAAAGTTACAAGAGCAACATAATCAAATTTTGTTTCGTGGTATATTTCATAAATCATGCTTACTCGTTGTAGTGTGAAAAATATGTTTTTGTTAATTCATCAGATGTTTTTGTTAATAAATCAGAAAGTATAGATAAAAATTTATCTAGCTCTTTATAAATATATTCGTTTTCTGGAATTTCTAAAAGTTTTTGAGTATTTGTTAAAGTTATCATAGAAAACAGTTTAAATATAGGTTCTTCAAAACTGCTAAGATGTGAATTATCAATATTTTTTGGAAGTTCTTTTAAATCAGCTAGTAACTGATTTATAATATAAATTAATGATTTAGGATATTTTGTGTTGAATATTAAAAAATCTAAGACATTTTCCAATGCCAAAGATGATTTATAATAAGCTCTATATGAGTTATAACTTTCATAAGAATTTAGCATAGAATCTAAGACATCATATTCGATTAATTTATCAAATTTTTGAGTAAGAAGAGATCTTAATTTTGAAATTAGTAGTTGTGAAACTTCTATTTTTGAACCAATATCAAATAAAATTAAACCTTGTTCTTTAAAGATACTTTCATCAATTAACTCTTTGTACGCCATTAAATAAATCAAAAGTTTGTCAAGTTCATTTATATGATCTTTGTTCGAAGAAATCTCTTTTTTATTATAATTATTCCATTCTTTTTGCATTTTTTCATAAATTCTCCATGCTTCCATAGTAAGAAGATTTTTAACACTTGCATTTAAATCTGAAAGCAGAGTAAGACTAAAACTAAGAGTTCCCGCTCTATTTTTATCTCTAATTAATGAGATTATCTCTTTCATTGGTACCATAGTAGATTTTTCATCTAAAAATCCTGGATAACTCATAGTTAAATGAGTTAAAGCATTATTTAGAATTTTATTTGTTTGTGTTGAATTTGTATGATCGTCATATCTGTTTAGATTGAGCATACTTTTAAGATTAAATCTAATCATTCGCGCTGTTGTTATTGACCTTGTTAAATATCTTCCTAACCAAAAAAGATTTTCTGCTCTTTTTGTTGAAATATTTTCTAATCTTGAATCAATAAAAGATCTATTTTTAAAAATACTATTTCCAGAAAAATCATCATCTTTACCAAGAATCCATAAATCTTTACTTGTTCCACCTTTTTGGTTTGATACTACAAGTGAATCTTTTGATGGTGAAACCCTAATTAAACCACCTGGCATTACATGATATTTTTCTTCATGTAAATATGAAAAAGCTCTAATAACTGTATTTCTTGGTTCAACTTTTCCTTTTGTAAAAGAAGGAGTGGTTGAGAAATCTATGATTTCTTGACCCACATAATAGTGAGGATTATTTTGTATTTTTTCTATTAAATTTTTCAATTCTTCATTATTTAATTTATTTGCAAAATACACTTCTATATTATCTGTTCTATCAATTTTTTTGATAATTAGATTTTTGATATTTGCAAGAACAAAATCAAGTTCTTTTTTTTGTCCACACCACCAAGTTGCTATTTGAGGTAAAATTAATTCTTCATTTAATAAAAACTTTGCAATATTTTTCATAAAAGGATTTAGTCCAATATTCTCTAAAATACCAACACCAATTGGATTTATCATTGATAGATTATCTTTTCTAATTACATTTACAAGTCCAGCAACTCCTAGTTGCGAATTGTTTTTTAATTCAAGTGGATCACAATATTGTGAATCTACTCTTCTAATTAAAGTATCAACTTTTCGTAAACCATTTAAATTTTTTAGCCATAATTGGTTGTTTTTTACAAGTAAATCTTCCCCTTGAACAAGAGTTAAATCTAAAAAAGAACTGATATATGAATGTTCAAAATATGTTTCATTTAAAGGACCGGGAGTTAAAAGTGCAATTAGTGGATTCTCATGATTTGATGAAGAGAGAGATTTTAGCATATCTTTAAACCCTTCAATAAATTTCGCCATTTTTAGAATTTCAATATTTGGATATAAATCATTTGAAATAGAATTCATAGTAAGTCGATTTTCTATTGCATATCCTAATCCAGATGGTGATTGAGTTCTGTCATTTATAACCCAAAACTTTCCATCAGGACCTCTGCTTATATCTGTTGCATAAAATCTCATAGAATAATAATCTTTGTTTTCAAAGTTGAAAACTTCAGGAATAAAACTTTTGTGAGCAAAAATAATTTCAGCAGGAACAATTCCCTCTTTTATCAATCTTTGCTCTGTATATAAATCTTTGAAAATTAGATTTAAAAGTTTTGCTCTTTGTTTTAAACCTTTTGAAATCTCTTCCCATTCTTGTGAAGTTAATACTAAAGGAATTGGATCTAAGTTCCATCTTCGATTATTTCCATCTGGATCATTGTAAATGTTGTAGGTAACTCCATTATCTTCAAGTCGCCAATCAATTTCCGTTTGTTTAAGTTCAAGTTGTTTGATACCAGCTTTTTCCAAACCCTCTATAATATTAACCCAATGGGGTCTTATTGTACAAGAGTTATCAAACATCTCATCAAAGGATGATTCTAACTTACAACTATCAAAAATTGACATCTATTTTTTTATCCACCTTTGTCTTAAATCTAATGTGTGAGGGTACTCTTTATTTTTTGGCATCTCTTTAAAAAGAAGTTTTTTACTTCCTTTTGTATTTGTTAAAGTTCTTGTTGCTTCCACTGCAAAAATAGAGTTTGCTTCCCCTGAAAGTGAAGGTTCATAAGCTTCAACTTCACCTTGAGAGTGATTGAAGTCCCAATATCTATTTATTCTTCTTGATTCTGCTTCAAAAGAATTTACAGGGAATGTATCATAACTTCTTCCACCTGGATGTGCAACAAAATAGTTGAATCCACCAATAGATCTAGTATTCCATTTATCTATTATATCAAAAGTTAAAGGTGTATCTACTTTAATAGTTGGATGAAGAGCCGACCAAGGTTGCCAAGCTTTATATCTAACACCACTTACATACTCACCTTCAATATCTGTTTTAGAAAGTGGAACTTGCACACCATTACAAGTTACAATGTATCTTTCTTCATTAAAATTAGCAATTTTAATTTGTAATCTTTCGACTGATGAATCAACATATCTTGAAGTTCCTTGTGAACTTGATTCTTCACCTAAAACATTCCAAGGTTCAATTGCAGATCTTATTTCAACTGGCATTGATTCAATCATTGTCATTCCATATAATGGGAATCTAAATTCAAAGAATGGGTCAAACCAATCAAGTTTAAATTCATAACCCTCATCATTTAAATATTGAACAACACTTCTTAAATCCTCTTTTACATAATGTTCAAGTAAGAATTTATCATGTAATCTTGTTCCCCATCTAACTAAATCATGTTTGTATGGTTTTTCCCAAAAACAGGACACTAAAGCTCGAACTAATAACATTTGTAAAAGTGCCATCTGAGAGTGAGGTGGCATATCAAAAGCACGAAGTTCTAAAATACCAAGTCTTCCTGTGCTACTATCAGGTGAATATAGTTTATCTATACAAAACTCACTTCTATGAGTATTTCCTGTAATATCTGTTAACATATGTCTAAATAATCTATCAGTTAACCAAAAAGGAACATCTCCACTTTCAGGGATTTGTGAAAAGGCAATTTCTAATTCATAAAGATTCTCAGCTCGTCCCTCATCAACTCTTGGAGCTTGAGAAGTTGGTCCAATAAATGCTCCTGAGAATAGATAAGATAAACCTGGATGGTGTTGCCAAAATGTGATTAAACTTCTAAGTAATTGAGGATTTCTTAAAAGTGGAGAATCACTAGGTTTTAATGCTCCAATAGTAACATGGTTACCACCACCTGTTCCTGTGTGTCTTCCATCAAGCATAAATTTTTCAGTTCCAAGTCGGCAGAGTCTTGCATCTTCATATAAAGATAAAATATTATCACTTAATTCTTTCCATGAAGAAGTTGGTTGAATATTTACTTCAATAACACCAGGATCTGGAGTTACTTTTATTCTATCAGTTCTTAAATCATGTGGAGGTTCATATCCCTCAATAATTACAGATAATTTTAACATTTCAGCTGTTTGTTCAATCGAAGCTATTAAATCTAAAAATACCTCTGTATCTTCAATTGGAGGTAAGAAAATACAAAGTTTATCATCTCTTATTTCAGAACTAATTGCAGTTCTTACAAAAGTATTAGAGCTACATTTTGTAGTTGTTTTTGAGTTTATTTTTTTTGCTCTTTTTTTAACATCTTTTATATAATCCCCAAGTTCAGGAGCATATGCAAATAAATCTGTTTCAAAACTTTTTTCAATTTCAACAGTTGGTTTTACAATCAAAGATTCAAGAGGAAGTCTAAGTCCCAATGGAGAATTGCCAGCACTTAAAAAAAGATGATTTCTTCTAAATTCCCATTTTGAACTAATCCATTTCTTTACTTCTGAATTTAAAGGTAAAACATAACCAACCTCAGAATTTAAACCTTGAGTTAGTTTTTCGACTAATGTTTTTCGCTCTAACGGGTCTTTTAAATCATATTTTAAAGGGTCAATATCAAGAGGAAGTTCAGCTTCTTTCATAATATAATAAATTGGGTCTTCAAAAGCTGGAAGAATATTTTCATCACTAACTCCTAAAACTTTAGCTAAAGTTGATAAAAAGTTTTTAGCATCTTGTGAAGTATAAGGGAAAATATCATTTTTATTTGCTAGAAGTTTTGGGTTTTCCCAAACTGGCTTTTTGTCTTTTCTCCAATAAATAGTTGTTTGCCATCTAGGAAGTGGTTCCCCTGGATACCATTTTCCTTGGGCATGATGTAAAAGTCCACCAGTTGTACTTGTATCTAAAAGTCTTCTTGCTAGTTTTGTAGCTAATTCTCTTTTATGAACGCCGTCTGCTTCACTATTCCATTGAGCTGATTCCATATCATCAATAGATACAAAAGTAGGTTCTCCTCCCATTGTTAGACGAACATCATTTTTTACTAAATCCTCATCAACTTTAAATCCTAAGTTATAAATTGCATCCCATTGTTCTTGTTTATAAGGTTTTGTAACTCTTGGTGATTCAAAAATTCTTGTAACTGGAAATACAGTCATTGACGCCTTGATTGAGGTTGTTCAGCGTATTCGTCAGAGTAGCGTTGAGCAAGATCGTTTGGCTGGTATTATCACTTTAAAAGGCTACCCTC
>JAIELU010000072.1 GCA_019752775.1 Campylobacterales bacterium
TTTTTTACAAATTATTTCTACTTTATATTTTCCGTGAGTAGTTTATTATTTTAGGGGCAAGATCTAGGGGCAGGTAAAATATTTTTACAAATTATTTTTATTGCACCTTGTTCTTGCCTCATTTTTTACAAATTATTTCTACTTTATATTTTCCGTGAGTAGTTTAGTATTTTAAGGGCAATAATTAGGTGCAGTTTAAATTCCTTTTAAATAAATATATATACAAGATATATAAATTCAATAAATGATTGATAATAATTATGATAAATCTGATAATTCTGATATATTATGTAAAAAAAAGTGTAGAAGAAACAAAAAACTTTACTTTGAAAATGAAAGAAATGAAATTTACAATAATCTTATAAATTTTATAAATAATACTAAAGACAGTGAGTTATTATTTCTTGTTGATCTATATGATAACAAGGAACTTAATAAATATATTGATGATAATATTGATAATATTAAAAAATACTATAGATGTTCATCCTGGGGTTATTTTGTGTCATTGGGTAATAATCAACCTACTGATAATATTACTCTAATGAAATCTATACTCAAAGATCATGGTTGTGATATCTATAGAAAAGATATAACTACTGAAAAAAATAATATTAAAAAAAGATATACAACAATACGATTAATCTTCAACTAATTTTCTTTTATATCCATTGATTCTTACAGGAGCCTTAAATCTTTCCCCATTCACATGTGAATCAATTTCATCTTTATAAAAGTTCTTAAATACTGGACTTTCCTTAAAAGTTTTAATTATCTTCTCTCTTGTTAACTTCCTTTTTTCCTTCTTTTCTAGTGAATTATAATATTCACTAATTTTAAGTTCGTCATTTATATCAGATATTTTTACATAATCATGAACTGTTGGGTTTACTATTTTCTCATATGTTTCATTAAACCATTCAAAAATTTCTACACTTGATTCCATATAACTTCGTGTTCTCATTTTTACTGCTTCTGGAACAACTAATTTCTTTCTATAATGATTTTTATTGTGATCAAATAATATTTTCATGAGAGCATATTTGTGTTTATCTTTGAATTCATTTTCTTCATAATATTTATTTTTCATAAAAATGTTTATTCCATTTGTGTCATCAATATCATCTACAAATCTACTTTCAAATAATAAATCCAATAATCTTCTCATATCTGCTTCTGTTGGTTCCTCTTCCATCAATGGTCTTTTATTACACTCTAAAATTAAAGTAATAAATAAAATTGTTTTTTCATCATCACTATAAATTTTTCTTGCTGAAATTTCTGAACCACCTGTTAGTTCTTTTAATAAAGAATTTGATAATTTTACATTTTGTTTACCAGGTGGCTCTCTTGCAATAACCAGCCTTTTTTTACTTAAATTTGCTATTTCAGTATTTGCCCCCTGTCTTCTTTGCTCACATAATATTATTGAATTTATTACATGTCCATAATTACCAAATGATTTTAATACCAAGTCATCCATTATTGATTTTCCATTTGATCCTGAACCATTAAAAATTATGTAATTTTGTAATGTTATTCCCCATAAACCACTACAATATACATCCAAATAAAAATATCTAATATCTTCTTTATTATGAATTTCTTTTAACATTTTATTTACAGTTTTTAATTCTTCTTCTTTTGGTTCTTTCCAATCATAACCCGTTGTTATACTTACCATATCATCTTTTCTATATTTTCTAAATTCATTTTGTTCTAAATCATAAACAACATTTGTAAAACCAAATAAATTACTTTTCATATCAAATTCTACTGAATCATTTCTGTATTTTTCCCTCAAAAAATCTATTACACCCATTATAAATTTTGATGTCCCTAATTTTTTGCTTACTGTTGGTATTGATTTTAACATTTCATCTTCTGGCTTCAAACAGTTTTTTAATTCTATTAAATCGATTTTTATTGTTTCGGTAATGTCATTTATTAATTTACTATTCTCATTTTTATATACATGATGCCATAAATTATTGTTCATCAATGTATACCATTCACCCTTTTTATAAATATAGCTATCCGGCTTTTTATTTTTAAAATATATCGAAACTGTCTGTTGATCAAAATCTTTTACCAGATTTATTATTTCCTTTTTGTTATGACTATTATACCATTCAACATATTTTTCATTATCAAGATCTTTTGTCATTTTCTTTATTGTTCCTATTGTCAATGGATAATCACCGATCTTAAAACTTTCCCATTTACTATTTATTTCTTCTTCTTGACTGCTATATTGTTTTGGTTTCCAGTCATAATTTATTTCTGACCATTCTTTCCATATTTCTTTCATGTCATCTGTTTCATTTTCTCCAAATAATGACATACCTACTCTTATCCAATCTTCATATTTTTGATTTTTTTTTTGTATTATTTCCAGTAATTCTCTTATTTCTATCAAATTGGTTTTCTTGTATTTTACTATTGATGTTTTTTGTTCCACTTTTTTTATTGATGTTTTTTTATTTTCGATTTCTTCATAATCTGAATCATATTCTAATTCTATCTCGATTTTTGGTGTTATATTATATCCTTTTGTTTCTCTGTTTAATAAACAATAATCAAAATCTTTATCTATATCACCCGATATTTCTTTTGTTGATTTTTCTTTTACCGGATAATAATATCCTCCATTTTTTATACAACCAAACAATCTTATCCCATTTTGTTCACAAACAGTTTTATCTATTATCTTTTCTATTATTATTTTATTGTATTTTTTGTCTTTTTCTATTAATCCTATCATTGTGTTATATATTTTCATATGAAGTGTTCGATCCACTATTATTGATGTGTAATATATGTGTTTTCCTAATCCTTTTGTTGTTTCCGCATATACATATAAAATTTCACAAGACATTATGATTTTTTTTATTGACTCATTGATTTTTTCTATTATGTATTTCGTTATCTTTTCATGACTATCTTTATAACATTCATCCAAATCTTCTTTAAAATCTATATCGAAACACAGCATATAGTATTCTGTTTTTTTCTCTACTAAACAATATTCTTTTGTATGAATACAATTTTCTTTTATCCAATCATATGTTCCAATTATCTCTCCTTTTTTATCTCCATATGCTCTTACATAGTATTTCTCATTCTCATATTTTTCTCCACTTTTTACAAATTTAAATTCCATAAGAATATGTTTATATATAATTTATACTATATTTTATTTTTTCTAATTCACACATAAATTTTAACACACTTAATATTTATTGTCTGATTTTTTTGTGTTTTTCATGATGTTTGTTTTGGCCTATATCAAACTACTCATATATTTATAAATTTACACAAATTTTTTGATTTCAGCCGATACCTTATTCACTTTAAAATTTAATTCATATTATTTTATTACCCATATGATTAATATATCTAAAACTAACATCAAGTCTATTATCGATTTTTATCACAAACAAACTCATCAAAAAAAATAAAGATGATATTATTAATACTAGAGTTAAACAAACTAAAAAGAATATTGAACTTAATAAGAAATTATTACAACAAATCGATGAACAACAATCTTTACTTGATAAACAAATTTTTGAACATTATGTTCCTGTACCTGGTTATGTGTATTATATGAAAAATATTATTTTTTTCATTATTTATCTATCCACGATAATATTTAATTTATTTACAATTTTCTTCAACAATTTATACATAATGTGTTTTCTGATTTTTTTCAATATTACACATTTTATGTTGTGTTTTACGGATCTAACTATTATAAATATTATTATATTCAATCACCAATTTTTCATATTTTCGCTGTTATACTTTTTTCGTTCAAAATAAATTTTTTTCTAAACTAATATTATCTCAAAACAGAATCTGTAAATCTAGTCAATCTACTGAATTTGGCTTGTATAAAAAGCATTATAACAATGAATTGACTACTTATTGTTATTGTGTTTTGATGCTATTAACCTTTTGCCATTATGCTACCGGCCACCTAAGAAAATTGTTTACAATTTTCTGGAGCCTCTTATAATTTACTTAAGTAAATTATAGAAGAGGTAGATTGTTATGGTAAAAAGTATTGGTGTTGATAAATTAGCTACTTATTAACACTAATACAGAGGCTTATATCTTTTACTAACTGGCTATTGGTAAAGATTTTGATGTCTCAAAAAGTAATTATGTTTATTCAAATACTGACTATATTTCGGTGAACATTTTTACTTGATAAAAGTCTTTTGATTATCTATTTTGAGATTTATGAGGTGTTTTATTGTACTTTACATTATCATATTTTTAGTTTTTTGTTGTATTATGTTTTAAAAGTCATTTTGATTGGTAACTCATTTTTTCGCAATCTAATTAGTCTTTTATATGGGGTTATAAGGTGTTCTTGATATATTTACTTTTTATTTATATACAAATATTATACCTACATTTATTTTCAGTTTTAACCTTTCAATTTTCATTATAATATTTTATTTCGACCAATATTTACCTTTTGTGTATTTATTAATTTTCACGAGTTTTTTAGATTTAGGCCGATACCTTATTTACTTCTTTTTATATTTTTTAATATAAAAAATACATAATTTTTAATATTGGCTTTTTTCAGAATTCTATTACTTAATTTATATTGCCAAATAAGCCAAGTTTTATGGACATTGTCGTCTATAGAAAAAACAATATTTTATTTAAAATTTGCATCATATTATTTTATTACACATATGGACAAAATTTCTAAAACAAATATCAAATCTATTGTCGAATTTTATAACAAACAAATAAAACTTTTTAATAAAAATGATATTCCCAATAAACAACAATCTTTGTTTGATAAACAAATTTTTCAACATTATGATCCCACACCTGGTTATGTATATTGTATGAAAAATATTATATTTAATTTTTATGGGGATAACCTTTTTAAAATTGGTAATTCACTTGATTGTGATAAAAGACTTATACAATATACTTCTTCTTATCCAGAACCTTCTGAATTTGTTGTCATTTCAGAATTATTATTTGATAAATCTTTTGCAGAATTACTTTTATTCCATTATTTAAAGAGTTACCTTTTTAAACCTGATAGAGAATTCTTTAAATGTGAACTTAAAATCATACAACAAGCTATTCATAAGGTTGGAGAATTTTTTAAAACTTATCACAACAAAAATTTATTACTCGATTTTTTTATCAAAGAGGGAAATATTTATGATTATTATAGACATAATAATAGTGCATTTGTTCAAAAAAATGTTACTGATAAAAAAAATTTATTAATTGATAATATTATTTCTACGCTTTCCATTAAATCCAATGATTTTTCTGATGAACAGATTTTTACTTTGACACTCACAAAACACCTTTTATCTTTGAATTTTGATAAATTTTATCATGTATACAATAATCATTATCACGTTTTCGATAAATACCAAATTATACTTGATCGAATTGATGTTCTGTTTTGGTTTGAAAATATCATTAATATTCAAAGATTTAATTTCAATGATATATGTTCCGATCTTAATTTTGTAAAAACTACTTGCTTTAACAATATTGATAAGTTTTTTATTATTTTCAATGATGGACATGGTACAAAATATATTAATAATAGAATTAACAATACTATCAAAAAAATTATAACTGTTAACAAATTGCAAAAATTTTATGCTGATATTCTTAATTTTATTCAAAATAATGCCGTTACCATTCGTTCTAAATGCAAAAGAATTAATAATGTTCAGTTGTTATTCTATCATTTTGATATTAATTAGGATTATTTAAACTGATATACTTTTAATGCACACAATTTTTTTTATAAATCAATAATATCTTGAAATAAATTTTGGTATACCAGTCAATCTACAAAAACAATATTTAATTTATTGGCTTTTTTTGGTTAATTCTCAAAATTCTATTTTTATATTACCAAATTAACCAAGATTTTTAAAAACTTCACTGACAACCTATACATTATGTTTGACACCTAACGTATTTGACAACATAAGCTAATATTTTTTTTAATTTATTATTATATTGCGAGTTTTTTGAAAATTATTTTATCCAAATAATTTGTTCATTTCTTCAATCATCTTTGCTGTTTTTTCATTCATTTCTCTTTCATATTTTTCCCAATCTATACTAAAACCTATTCTCATAATTTTATTTACATCTTCTCTTTTTAATGATTTATCCTCATCCATCAATATTGTGTCACCATACAAATATCCTACATCCCTTTTATTTCTCAATGTTATCATATTTCCTATTTTATTTATTTTATCTTCATCCTCA
Organism: Campylobacterales bacterium; assembly: GCA_019752775.1. Taxonomy (GTDB): domain Bacteria; phylum Campylobacterota; class Campylobacteria; order Campylobacterales; family Arcobacteraceae; genus Aliarcobacter. The sequence goes on from JAIELU010000072.1 coordinate 6,286, forward strand.
AACATATCCTTACAAATTATTGATAACCTATATCCATATTCATTGTAATACATTAATGATTCACTGTCCACATATTCACAATTTAATATTTTATTTCCCTCATCCATATCTATTGTTATTTCTATTACTTCTCCATTACTTTTTAATAATACGCACCATCAATGTTATTATAATTATTTTAGTCTTTATCAATGTTTAATGGAATTTATTGTGTTCAAAAGAAATTTTTTTCTAAACCAATATTATCTCAAAACAGAATCTGTAAATATAGTCAATCTACTGAATTTGGCTTGTATAAAAAGCATTATAACAATGAATTGACTACTTATTGTTATTGTGTTTTGA
>JAIELU010000068.1 GCA_019752775.1 Campylobacterales bacterium
AGTTAAATCAAACTCAACTAGAAAAGATTTTATAGCTGATAGTATTATTGCTAAAAAACCTAAAATAGTCGGTGTTTATAGACTTATTATGAAAGAAGGAAGTGATAATTATAGAAGTTCAGCAATCCAAGGAATAATGAAAAGAATCAAATCAAAAGGAATAGAAGTTGTTGTTTATGAGCCAGTTCTTGAAAAAGATGAATTCTTTAACTCAAAAGTAATTAAAGATTTGGAAGAGTTTAAAAAGATTTCAGATGTAATTGTAGCAAATAGAATTTCAGAAGATTTAAAAGATGTATTAGAAAAAATATATACTCGTGATATATTTAATAGTGATAGTTAAGGTATTGAAATGAAAATACTAGTAACAGGAACAGCAGGATTTATTGGATTTCATCTCGCACGTAAACTTCTTGAACGAGGTGATGAAGTAATAGGACTTGATAACATAAATGATTATTATGATGTAAATCTAAAATATGCAAGATTAAATGAACTTGGTATTTCTGTAATTTCAAATAAATTTGAAGAAAATACTCTTGTTCAAAGTTCAAAATATCCAAAACATAAATTTGTAAAAATGGATTTATCTGATACAACCTTTATATATAATCTTTTTGAAAAAGAAAAATTTGATGCAGTTTGTAATTTAGCTGCACAAGCAGGAGTGAGATACTCAATAGAAAATCCTCATGCTTATATAGATTCTAATATAAAAGGATTTATGAATATTCTAGAAGCTTGTAGACATAATGATGTTAAAAATCTTTCATATGCTTCAAGTTCTTCTGTATATGGATTAAATAAATCACAACCATTTAAAACAAGTGATCATACAGATCACCCAATATCTTTATACGCAGCAACTAAAAAATCAAATGAAATGATGGCTCATACTTATAGCCATCTTTATAATATCTCAACTACTGGATTAAGATTCTTTACAGTTTATGGACCTTGGGGAAGACCTGATATGGCTCCAATGCTTTTTGCAGATGCCATTTTAAATGATAGAGATATAAAAGTATTTAATCATGGAAATATGAGTAGAGATTTTACGTATATAGATGATATAGTGGATGGGATTGTAAAAGTAATAGATAATCCAGCAAATCCATCAATATCAAACGCTCCATATAAAATATATAATATAGGAAATAATGCACCTGTTCAACTATTAGATTTTATAGAAACTTTAGAAATGAAAATAGGTATAAAAGCTAAAAAGAATTTTATGGATATGCAAGATGGAGATGTTGTATCTACTTATGCAGATACAAATGATTTGATTAAAGATTTTAATTATAAACCTGATACTAAACTGGCTGATGGAATTGAACAGTTTGTAGTGTGGTATAGAGAATTTTATGGTAGAGGAAATTAAATACAATGTCAAAAATCTTAAATTTAATCGGACGAACAAAAGAGTTATTTGTTGCTGATATAAAAAACTATAATGAAGAACTTCTAAAAATAGTATCATCTTCAACTTTTTTAGTAATAGGTGGAGCTGGAAGTATAGGTCAATCCGTTACAAAAGAGATATTTAAAAGAAACCCTAAAAAACTTCATGTTGTAGATATATCAGAAAATAATATGGTTGAATTAGTTCGAGATATAAGAAGTAGTTTTGGATATATAGATGGTGATTTTCAAACATTTGCCTTGGATATTGGAAGTATCGAATATGATGCTTTTATAAAAGCTGATGGAAAATATGATTATGTTTTAAATCTTTCGGCATTAAAACATGTACGAAGTGAAAAGGATCCATTCACACTTATGAGAATGATTGATACAAATATATTTAATACAGATAAAACATTACAACAATCTATAAAAAATGGAACAAAAAAATATTTTTGTGTAAGTACAGATAAAGCTGCAAATCCAGTAAATATGATGGGTGCAAGTAAAAGAATTATGGAAATGTTTGTAATGCGAAAATCAGAACAAATAAATGTTTCAATGGCAAGATTTGCAAATGTTGCTTTTAGTGATGGTAGCTTACTTCATGGATTTAATCAAAGAATCCAAAAAAATCAACCAATAGTTGCTCCAAATGATATAAAAAGATATTTTGTAAGCCCACAAGAAAGTGGAGAACTTTGTCTTATGTCTTGTGTTTTTGGTGAAAATAGAGATATCTTTTTCCCAAAATTAAGTGAAAATTTACATCTTATTACTTTTGCTGATATTGCTGTAAAATATTTAAAAAACTTAGGCTTTGAACCATATTTATGTAAAGATGAAGATGAAGCAAGAGAATTAGTAAAAACTTTACCATTAGAGGGTAAATGGCCTTGTTTATTCACTGCTAGTGATACAACGGGTGAAAAAGATTTTGAAGAGTTTTTTACAGATAAAGAAGTTTTAGATATGGCTAAATTTGAAAATCTTGGGATTATTAAAAACGAAGCTTTATTTGATGAAGATAAATTAAATCATTTTGAAAAAACTATCAAAAATTTTAAATCAAATTTATCGTGGACAAAAGAAGATATTGTTAAAGAATTTTTTACGATGATACCAGATTTTGGACATAAAGAAATAGGTAAATATCTTGATGGAAAGATGTAATATGCAAAAAATAGTTAATTTTATAAAAGAAACTTTTAATACAAACGAGTTTATACCCTTACATGAACCAAGATTTATTGGTAATGAAAAAAAATATTTAAATGATTGTATTGATTCTACATTTGTATCAAGTATTGGTAAATATGTAGATACTTTTGAAAAAGAGTTTGCCAAAACTGTGGGAAGTAAGTATGCAATAGCAACAGTAAATGGAACAGCTGCACTTCATATCTCTTTATTGTTAGCAGATGTAAAAAAAGATGATGAAGTTATTACTCAACCACTTACTTTTATAGCAACTTGTAATGCAATTAGTTATATTGGTGCAAAACCTATATTTGTTGATGTTGATTTGGATACGATGGGTTTAAGTCCAGATTCTTTGAAAACATTTTTAGAAACAAATTGTGAAATCAAAGAAAATACTTGTATTAATAAAACAACTGGAAAAACTATTAAAGCATGTGTTCCTATGCATACTTTTGGGCATTCATGTAGAATAGATGAGATAAAAGAGATTTGTGATGAGTGGAATATTATTCTAGTTGAAGATGCAGCGGAAAGTTTAGGTAGTTATTATAAAGATAAACATACAGGAACTTTTGGAAAAATTGGAGCATTTTCTTTTAATGGTAATAAAATTATAACTTCAGGTGGTGGTGGAGTTATTGTTACAGATGATGAAGCATTAGCAAAAAGAGCAAAACATATTACAACAACAGCAAAAATCCCTCATCCATATGAATATGTACATGATGAAATAGGATACAACTATCGACTTCCTAATATTAACGCTGCTCTTTTAGTTGCTCAACTTGAACAATTAGAGAAATTTTTAGCTTCAAAAAGAGACTTAGCAATAAAATATAAAGAATTTTTTACAACAAATAATATAAATTTTATAGCTGAACCAAAAGATTCAAGATCAAATTACTGGCTTCAAGCAGTTTTATTAAATGATGTAAATCAAAGAAATGAATTTTTAGATTTTACAAACAAAAATGGTGTAATGACAAGACCTATTTGGAAACTTATGAATGAACTTGAAATGTTCAAAGATTGCCAAAAAACAGATTTAAAAAATGCAAAATATCTTGAAGAAAGAGTTGTAAATATTCCAAGTTCGGTTAGGCTTCCTGTATGAATGATTTAATTAAATACAATGACGGTGAAATTGAGATAGCTGTTTCTATTGAAAGTGAAACTATTTGGCTTACCCAAAAGCAGATAGCTGAACTTTTTGATAAAGATACAAGAACAATAAATGAACATATAAAAACAATATATAAAGAAGAAGAATTAACTGAAATTTCAACTATCCGGAATTCCCGGATAGTTCAAAAAGAGGGGAATAGAGAAGTTGCTAGAGATGTTTTACATTATAATTTAGATGTAGTTATTTCTATTGGGTATAGAGCAAATAGCAAAAAGGCTACAAAATTTAGACAATGGTCAACCAGAGTTTTAAAAGAGTATATAGTAAATGGTTATGCTATAAATACTCATAAAATAACAGAACAAAGATTATTAAATCTTGAAAATAATATGCAAGAAGTAAAATCTCATATAAAAAATAATAGTTTAGAATTAAAACAAGGAATATTTTATAATGGAGATATTTTTGATGCTTATTTCTTTGTGACTAATTTAATAAAGAAAGCAAAAGAAAGTATAATCTTAGTAGATAATTATATAGATGAAACTATTTTAACACTTTTTTTAAATAATCAAAATATAAAAGTGGAAATTTATACTCAAAATATTTCAAAACAACTATTACAAGCAGTTGAAAAATATAATAAACAGTATTCAAATATAGAATTAAAAAATTTAACTAAGTTTCATGATAGATTTTTACTTATAGAAAATAATGAGCTTTATCATATAGGCGCAAGCTTAAAAGATTTAGGCAATAAAACTTTTGCTTTTAGTAAATTAAATATAGATTTAGTTGAGTTTTTAGGAAAATTAAAATGAAAGAAATATATATTATTGGAACTAGTGGGTTTGCTAGTGAAGTGACAGAGTATATTTTAGATAATGGTGATTATAAAATTAAAGGTTACTTTGATATTAGTGAAATAGAATATAAAAAGTATTCTTATCAAGCTCCCTTTTTAGGAAATGAAAGAGAATTTAATTTTACTTCAAATGATAATGTAGTTATTGCAATTGCAGATTATCAATTAAGAAATAAAATATATTTAGAATTAAAATCAAAAGGAGTAAATTTCCCAAATATTTTTCATAAAAGTTGTCTTATTACTAGTTCATCTACAATAGAAGAAAGTTCTATAATTTGTCCATTTGTAACATTAACTTCAAATGTTAAAATAGGCAAGAATTTTCAAGCAAATATATATAGCTATATTGCACACGATTGTATTATAGGTGATAATGTAACTTTCGCTCCAGCTGTAAAATGTAATGGAAATGTAGTAATAGAAGATAATGTATATATAGGTACTGGAGTTATAATACATCAAGGTAAATCGAATAAACCTTTAAAAATTGGCAAAGGTTCTGTTATTGCAGCTGGTTCTGTTGTAACAAAAAGTGTTGAAGTAGGAAAAGTTATGTTTGGAAATCCAGCTATTGAATTTACAAAAGAAAACATTAAAAGGAGAAGTTAAATGGCTAATTTTTTAAATTCAATTCCAATTGAAAAAATAGAGGTTGGTATGACTGCTAGTTATTCTCAAACTATTACAGATTCAGATATTAAAACTTTTTCTGAACTATCAGGAGATAGAAATCCCGTACATTTGGATGAACTATATGCAGCTGAGTCAAGATATAAAAAAAGAATTGCGCATGGTTTGATGACAGCTTCTTATTTTTCAGCTTTATTTGGAACTAAAATTCCAGGTGAAGGTTGTGTTTATGTATCGCAAACTTTAAATTTTAAAAGACCTGTTTACATCGGAGACACTGTAATAGCTACAGTTGAAGTAATAGATATAAATTTAGATAAAAAAAGAGTATTTTTTAAAACAACTTGTAAAGTAAAAAATAAAATAGTAACGGATGGAGAAGCAGAGATTTTTATACCATGATGAAAAATAAAATAGCATTTTTAACAACAATCTTTTCAATGGACACGCAATATTTATATGATTTTTTTGATTCATTAAAAAATCAAACATACCAAAATTTTGATTTGATTGTCGTAAATGATGAATACAGAGATTTTGATAGCATTAAAATGGGATATAACAAAAATTTAAATATAATAGAGCTTCAGTATACAGATACCCCAGCTAAAAATAGAGAGTATGGAATAAATTACTGCATTGATAATAATTATGATATTTTAATTTTTGGTGACAGTGATGACTATTTTGAAAGTAATAGAGTTGAAAAATCTATAGAATTTTTAAAAAAAAATGATATCGTAGTTAATGATTTAAGTCTTTTTGATAAAAATGGTGTTTATGAGGAAAAATATTTATCTCAAAGGCTTAAAAATTTAGATGTGATTGATTTTGAGTTTATAAAAGATAAGAATATTTTTGGATTATCAAATACGGCTATAAAGCTTAATGGGTTACAAAAAGTTTTAATATCTAATGATTTAATAGCTGTTGATTGGTATCTTTTTTCAATGCTCTTAATGGAGGGTAAAAAAGCAGTTTTCACAAATGAAACAGTCAGCTATTATAGACAATATCAGCAAAATACAGTTGGATTAAAAAAACTAGATGAAGAATTATTTAGTAAAGGTATAGAAGTAAAAAAGAAGCATTACAAAACTCTAAATGAGACTAATGGACTGTTTGATTTAGAACTAGAGAGACTACATACTCTAAAATTTAGCGATGTAAAGCAAATAAAAAATCCACTTTGGTGGGAATTAATTTAAATAAAAGGATGTATTAACATGAGAATACAATTAACAAATAAGAAAGAAGTATATAATTATTGTAAACCATACATAATTGCAGAAATTGGAGCTAATCATAATGGAGATATGAATTTAGCAAAAAAAATGATTGATTCCGCTGTAGAGTGTGGATGTGATGCCGTTAAATTCCAATCATGGGATACAAA
>JAIELU010000216.1 GCA_019752775.1 Campylobacterales bacterium
ATTCATGGCGAATTGATAGTTTCTACAATTTGAGAAAGATTCTTTTAATTCGAATTCCGCTATGAATTTATGAAGAGTCTTTCTATGAATTTTAGAATTTTCATTAATATTGAATTTTTTTATTAGTTTCATAATCTATGCCAAATACATTTCTTTTTATAAGTGTTAAATTATCTTTTATATTTTCTTTAGAAATTGCAAGAACAGGAAGTTTATAATTTTTTTCAATCTTTTCATTTTTAAAATATTTATCAAATAAAACAACTGCATTTTCTCCTATTAAAAAAGGTTGTTGCATCGCAGATGCAACTAATGTATCATTTGTAATAAGCTCCAAAAACTCAGGTTCTGCATCAAAAGTAAGAAGTAAAACTTTATCTTTTTTACCACTTTCATAAATGGCATCTAAAGCACCTTGATATTTATCTGAACCTTGAAGCCAAATTGCAGTTAAATCAGGATTTTCATTTAATAACTCTTTTGTAAAATTATATGTTTCTTCTTTTGAAAATGTTTTTTGTTGTTTTAAATTTGTATTTTTTATTGTTGATTCTTCCATGGCTTTTACAAAACCAGCTGTTCTTTCTTGTCCATTTAATCTTTTTTGAGGAATAGAAATAATTGCAACTTTTGGATTTTCAATTTTTAAATTAGATATTTTTCCAGCTAAAATTTTTCCAATATCATAAGCACCTTTTTTATTATCAGAAGAAATATATGAAAGATATTCACCTGAATCTGCTCCAATATCTGAGATTATTACAGGAATATTTGCCTTTTTTGCTAGTTTTAAAATAGTTGAACAAGAAGATGAGTTGTTTGGTGAAACTATAATTGCTGAAACATTCTCATTTATTACTTTTATTGTATTTTCTAATTCAGTTTTCGAATCATTAAAAGAGTTGTAAACTTCAACTTCATAACCTAAAGTTTCTGCACTATTTTTAATTCCACGAGACATAATATCCCAATAAGGTATCGTTGTATCTGAAACAATATAAGCTATTTTTTTATTAGAATTTGCATTTAAAAAAGAAAAACTCATTAGTAAAAATAGTAGAGTAAAAATATGATGCTTAAGAATTCTCATTTATCCCTCTTAAAAAAATATTAAGTTATTTATTCTATCATATTTCTTTGTCATTAATGCAAATAAGGTTTATTATCTCTTCTTGTTTCGAACAAAAATTTCCATTTTTCTCTATTAGTATCAAATCTCTTGCATAACCATTTAAAGTATGAAGTTTTGCACTTTCAATTTCTATTTTAAAATCATCAAATATTTTTGCAATATAGGCAAAAAGACCTTTTTGATCCTTTGCAATAATATGCATCGATGCTAAATAAGCTGTGTGATTACAATCAATTCTAATGTCATCTTTTTTTATTATAGGTGTTTTTGTAATAACTGTTTTGCTCATATCAAAAGAGTCTTTTATGATTTCTTCTATAAAAAATAGGTTTTCTTCTGTAACTTTTTCTGAGAATGAAATATCAAAGGCTTTTTTATTATCATAAAGTTTGAAAATATTCATAGCTGCAATATTTAAAAATTCTAGTTTTCCAAGTAAATATCCTAGATTTAAAGGAGATTTTCTAATGATTCTAATTGTAAGTTGAGAATCATTTATTATTTTATAAATATATGTTTCTACATCTTTTGCTTTTATTGCAATATCCAAAATATCTTCAGCTTTTAGTCTTAAAAAGATTTGATTTGAAGAAATATACATAATTTTCTTTTGTAAAATTATAGGTAATTCTTTATATTTATCAAGATTTTTGATTGTATTTTGTTTTGCAATTCTTCTTTTACTTTCATTTAAAAATTCTTCATTTTCAAAAGCGGGAAGAGATTGTAAATAAAGTTGTTTTAAAAGTGAAGCAGTTGAACTACTAAAAATATTTTTTCCTACAGCCGAAATATCGCAATATGTAACAGCATAAAGAAGTTTTAAAGCCTCTTTTGTTTTTATTAAACCTGTAAAATTTAGGATTGTTTTTTCAGAATATATATCTTCATGTGTTGCCATATAAGACATCATATTGTGGTATCTTACAAGTCTAGCTCCAAGTTTTATAAACTCTTCATTAAAATCAAAAGATTTCATCATACTTTTAAATAATTTTTCTCCAACAATATGATGATCTTCAGTTCTTCCTTTTCCAATATCATGAAAAAAAGCAACTAATCTAACTAATATTTTTTGTTCATTTGTTAAGTCATTAAATATTGATTTTACATATTCATCTTCAATATTTTGAGAAAATTTTAAAGTTTTTATAGAGTGAATATCAACAGGATGTGAATGATAACCATCAAATTGAGGTTGATCAATTATCTTTTTTGTACTAGGAAGTACGGCTTGAAATAAACCTGCATTATAAATTAGTTTTATCAAAGGATATAAATTTGGTTTAGACAAAATTATTTTTATATTTTTCTTTAACTCTTTTGTTTGAACATTTGGCAATTTTGCTCGACTTGCATAATAAATGTAAGATCTATCAAATCTTTCAATATTTAAAGGAAGTTCAATTAACTCTTTTAAAAGAGAATTTAGCGTTTGTTCTTTTCTATAAAATGAACAATATAAAGTATTATTTATAATATAAACATTCTTTTTAAATCTTAATTTTCTTAATTTTGGGATATTTGAAGCTTCAAATATAATTTGTCTTGTAAACTTTTTCACCATTGTTGCTGTAAAGCTGTGAATAATATGTAAACAAGATAGAATTTTTGACATACATTGTCTATCTTTTGTATATCTTGATTTATTTTTAAAGCCTAGTTTTGCACTTAAATCTGGCAAAATATCAAAAGTAACTTGGTCTTGTTTTTTTCTTGCAATATTATGTAAAGCATTTCTAACTTGAAATATAAATTCTAAAGCTTGTCTATATTTTTTATATTCATCTTCTGTAAATCGTGTTCCAATCAAATCTTTTGTATTAGTTACACCATATAAAATATTTGCCATCCAATACATCATATTTGATTCTCTAATTCCACCATAACCATCTTTTATATTTGGTTCCATTTTTAGTGGATATTTTAAAAGCCTTTGTTTATGTTCTTCTAATTTATCTAAAACAAACTCTTTTTGATTTGTTTTTCTGATTTTACTTAAAACATTTTGATAACCAAACCAAAGATTTTTTGAACCATAAATTAGTCTTGATTCTAAAATAGAACTTTTTATTGTTATATCTTCTTTTACAGCTTCACCTATTTCTTTTAATTCATGAACTCTTGAGCCTAATTTTAAACCACAATCCCAAGCCAAAGTTATAAATTCTTCCATAATATTTTTTAAGTTATAACCTTTTACATTTTCGTATAAAAGCATAATATCAATATCAGAATAGATACAAAGTTGTTCTCTTCCATACGAGCCTAAAGCAACTAAACTAATAGGAATTGAAGAGCTCATAGGTTGATGTGAACCAAAATTTTTTCGTAAAATATACTTATAAAGTAAAATTAAAAATTTATCAGTATGTTTTGTATGTTTTATAAAAAAATCTTTTCCACCTGTTGTTTCAACTGTTGTATCAATTGAATCAAGGTAGTTTTTGTAGTATGTTTTGAAAACTTTAGAGATTTCAAAATCAGTAGCGTTGTTTGATATAAGTTCTTCTATTTGTATGCTTATTTCAATCATAATAAATCTTTATAGATTTCTAGTTTCTTTCTTAATGTGATTCGATTTAATCCTAAATGTTTTGCAACTTGAACTTGAGATTTATATTTTGCTGTTGAGGCTTTTAGTAAAGGAACTTCAAAAATATATGATAACTCTTTATATGAATTTTCTCCATGTAAATTTTCACTAATATATTTTTCTAAAAACATTAAAATTTCATGTTCTCCAATAGTTTCAAAAAGATATGAAAAATAAATAGATTTTCTTAAACTATGAGCATTATTCGTTATATTTATAATTAACTTTGAAGGGGCAACTTTTTGTAAATCCAAAATTGAACTGGCTTCTGTGGAAAATTTATTTACCAAAGCTTTTGTATCTTCTTCTCTTTTATATAGGCTAGGAATTTCAAGATTAATTGAAAAAATATCTTTTAGTTTCTGATTTAGATTTTCAGTATTTGAAATAGCAATTAATCTAATATTATTATCTTCTACCCATTTTAAGAATAAGTCAATATTTGTTATTTCATTAATTTTATCTATTATAATAGCTTCGTTTTGCAAAAAGATTACATCATCTGCAATATCTTTTTGTAAGTTTTTAGCTTCATAAATATCTGAATTTGGTAGTATATATTTAGCAAGTGATTTTTTTCCTGTCCCTGCTTTTCCTAAAATAAGTGCATTTACTTGAACTGCTTGTAAAAGTTTTGCTGAATTTAATATTTCCTTTGAAATTTCATCTTCTGCAATAAAATTTTGCATAATTACCACCTCTTTTTAATCTTTATTTTATGAGATTAAAAAATATTATACTGTATAAAAATAAAAATCTTTTATTCTTTTGTATATTAAATATACATTAGTAAATTTTTTTAATATTAATCTTTATTTGAATAGTGAATAAATATTGTTAAAGAAATTAATATTAATGCAATTCCTGCTATTAAATAAAAAGCATTTATCATTTGAACATAGTCATTTATGGCAATTTTAAATACAACAATTAAAGCTTCGATTGAAAGTGCAATAATAATTGTTGTTAAAAACTTTGTTAAAATTTTTGTTTCAACTTTTGAATTTTTTGAATAGGATTTAAAGAATACTTCTTGTTCTAAAATAGTTTTTGCTAAATCAAAGATAGCGATACTTAAAGTAAGAGCAATTATTGGCTTAAAAATCATTTCCAGAGATAAAGCATGATTTGAAAAAAGATAAGTAATAAAGTCATAAATAGAAAATAAAATAGTAAATACAGATAAAATTATCATTGAAATACCAGCTAATATATAAAAACTTTTAGTAATACTATGAAAAGGTTTATTCAATTCAATTAGGTTTAATTTTTGTAATAAAATATCTACTTGAAAATCTAGGAAAAATATATCTTCACCTTCTTTTATGGTAACTGTCACACAATTACTTCTTGTTGCACTACTAATATAAGGTTTAGAAAAAGCGATATTAGATTCTTTAAAATGAAGTTTTGAAATTAAGTGAGAACGATCTTTATTTCTTGCATTTTCATCTGTTTTGTATCTATAAAAATTTTCTGAAATTTGAGTTTTTGTATCTTTATTTACAATATAAACAAGTTCTAATGAAGGAAATATTGTATAGAGTTGTTTAAAATTATTTTTTTTATGATTTGATAAGTTTCCTGAATTTTTTAGACTTTCTTGTAAAAAGTATTCTATATCTTCTTGATGTTGTATATATGTTTCAAAAAATTCTTTCATATAAATTCCTCATATCTTTATCATAAGTATATGAAAATAAAAGAGGATAATATGCAATCATCTGTTTATTAATCATACAAATATAATATTAATTGAGTTATTCTATATTAAATTCTTTGATCATATTTTCTGCAAGTACTTCTAGCTTTTTTACATTATTAGGGTCTTCAATCCCTTTTGTAAGTGTTTTAATATTTACATGAAATTTTTGAAGAAATTGCAAAATTTTAGGATCTTTTTTTTCTAAATTATTTACTAATGCTCCAACATCTAACATCTCTATTACTAAATCTTTTTTCCCCATAAATGCTGCATAATTTATTGGTCTTATTCCATAATTATCTGGTAAATTTATTACTTCTTTATTATAGTGATAAAGTAGTCTAAAATATTTGGTTGTATTTTTCCAAATACAAATATGAATAATACTTCTTCCTTGTTTATCAGTAACAAAACAATCAGCACGCATTTCCAAAAGAAGTCTTATTGTATGTTCGCACTTTTCACCAACTGCAATATGAAGAGCCGTTAATCCTTCATTATTTTTTGCATTAATGTCAACACCTGCATTTATAAGGCTCTTTATAGTATTTAAATATAATTTCTTATCTTTTATTAGATTTTTATCATTGTAATCCATTAGTTTAAAGATAATATTATTTCCATCTTTGTCTCTTTGATTTAGATTAATATCTTTAATTCTTAATAATTTAAATAGTTTAAAATTAAAATAAACAATAGAATCAAAAAATAGAGGTTCATGTTTAGAATTTAATTTATTTATATCAACATTATGACTTTTTAAAATAATCTCTAATACATTTGCATATTCAGCATCTTCGTTTAATAATATTTCATATTCAAACTCTAAAGGTTTTCTATTTTCTGAATATAAAACTATATCAATAAGTATTTCAATAAGAGATTTCCCATGTTTATTCACTAAATCAGGAGTTGCACCTTTTTTTAAATATAGTTTTATTAGTTCAATATTTCTAATACCATTTAATGCCAAAATTGATAAAACAGTCTCCCCTTGATTATTTTGATGATTTAAATCTATTTTATGATCATCTTCAAAAAGAGTATCAATTACAAAAGCCATCTTTAACAAAACGTAAAAATGAAATTTATGAAAAAATTAATCATGAACCACAAGAAATTAAAACATTACAATCCTTTTTCAATGATACAGAATTATTAGCAAATTTAAAA
>JAIELU010000204.1 GCA_019752775.1 Campylobacterales bacterium
ATGAAACAGGGACAGGGGTAAAAAGCAATTACAATAATGGCAAAAGCACAGGTGGAACTGGTGCAAGAAGTAAAAGCTAGTTATGAAAATAAAAGATTATATAAAAGCTCATGATGATTTCACATCTTTAGCAAGTAATGTATCTAGACAACTTATTTTTAGTGGAATAGCCTTTATTTGGATTTTTAAAACAACAGGAACTAACTCAACATTTATATTACCTAATGAATTATTTTTGCCATCGAGTGCTTTAATTTTATCTTTATGTTTAGACTTATTTCAATATCTTGTAGCATCAATTATTTGGTATTTTTTTTATCGTTATCATGAAAATAAAAGACTTGATATCACTGAAGATATTGATATAGAAGCTCCTGCATATCTAAATTATATAATTAATTTCTTTTTTTATACAAAAATTATATCTGTTCTTTTTGCATATTATTTTTTATTCAATTATGTAGTAAGTAAAATTTGTTTTAATTAATATCTAATTTGTTAATTAAAACTTTTATTAATTATTTAGTAGCTAAATATTTTTCACCTACTAAATTCTAAACCTATACAAAAAATACCTATATATATAACTATCTTATCTTGAATATTATTCTCGACTACTTATAAAAATTGTGGACATAAGCAAAAATCATAAGATTTATGGCTTAACTTAAAATGATTATAAAGAAGTATTAGAGAAAAGCAAAAAGCAAAATGGTTTTTTAGAATACATTTAAAAGATTTAGTGATTTCTGCAAATCATAATCCAAATAGATACCATGCTTTAATTCAAAATAGAATCAATACCCTATCAAATGAAGCAAAAGAAAAAAATCTATCTCCAATTTTTATGACACTAACATTACCAAGTGAATATCATAAAATGAAAATGGATAAAAAAACAAATACTTTAATTCCTAATTCTAAATATAATTATATTCAACCTAAAGAAGCTGTTAAGCATTTAACAAAAATGTTTTCAAGACTTAGACATGATAGAAGTTTAAAAGATTTATCAAAAGATGAAAGAATTTATTTTAGAGTAAATGAGCCACATAAAAATGGAACTCCACATACTCATGTTTTACTATTTGTTCCAAAATCAAGTATAGATAGAGTTGTAACTGCATTTAAAAGATTGTTTGATAATAAAGCAAATGATATACAAACAAATATTGAAAATGCAACTTCATATATTATGAAATATATAAATAAAACCCTACCCTTATCTAAAAAAGAGAATTTATCTACAAAAGATAAATACTTAAATGCTTGGTATTGTAAACATAGAATTATTAGATTTAATTGTAGTAGAACTTTAGCACCATTAAGCCTATATAGATTATTACATGATAAATTTAATTTAAAAGAATTGACTTTATTAGTTAAAAAAAAATCTCTAGCGATATTTGTATTGCAAACTAATAAAAACAAAATAATGGAAATATTTTTTGGTGATGAGCTGATATATCAAAGAAGTGAGAACTACTCTATGAAATGTGGGCTTTTAGATTTTTGATACTTTTTTGAAAAGTATAAACAGATAAAAATGGGAACCATCCCTTAAACAGTGAAAGGAAAATAAAAACAATGAGCAATTTTTTAAGAATAGTAGATGTTATGAAAAAAACAGGAATAGCAAGAAGTACAATTTGGTTATGGGTTGGTGAAGGTAAATTTCCAAAACCTATAAAATTAAGTCCTAGAATTACAATTTGGGAAGAAGAAAAAGTTAATAACTGGATGAAAGAAAAGTTATAAAATATTTTATGTTACAATTTATTGGTATAAAATTTTAGAGGAGATATTACAATGTCAAAATCAATTGATAAAACAAATATCTTAAATTATTTAAAAGAGCATTATTCTGAATTCAAAAATAAATATAATGTTGAACAAATAGGACTATTTGGAAGTTATGCAAGAGATGAAGCAACAGAAAATAGTGATATAGATATTTTTGTAAAAATGAAACCATCACTGTTTGATATGGTAGCTATAAAAGAACAAATAGAAAATGATTTAGATAGAAAAGTAGATATTATAAGAGAACATAAAAATATTAAACCAATTTTCTTAAAAATGATTCAAAAAGATTTAATATATGCATAATAAACAAAAAGAGATGATTCTTTCCACACTTGAAGATATTAATACTCTTTAGAATTAGTTCAAGAAAGAGCAAAAAATATTAATTCAAGTGATGACTTTCTTGAAGATGAAAATGGACTTGAAAAACTTGATAGTATTGCTATGAGATTAGTAGCTATTGGAGAGGGTTTTAAAAATATTGATAAATTATCAAAGAATGAACTTCTAATAAACTATCCAAATATTCCATGGAAAAATGTAAAAGGAATTAGAGATATTTTATCTCATCACTATTTTGATTTAGATGCAGAAGTAATTTTTGCTATTTGTAAAAAAGATGTTAATGAATTACTTGAAACTACTATTCAAATAATAAAAGATATAAATTAATTTCATTTTAGGGGTACTTTTATAAAAATACCTTACAAACTACCTATTTAAAGACAAGTTCAATTCTGCACATTTCTACCAACTACTCACAAATATCTATTTTATCGGACTTATGGACACTTTACAATGTAGATTTCAATCAAAACTTAAGCTTATCAAATGATAATTTGTTAAATAATAAAAATCATCACTTATTTTTACTCCTAAAACTTACAAATAAGTTTTTTATTCTTTTCTTCATTAGTCTTATAAAACTTCCTTTAATTCATTTCACTCTCTTTTTCTTGTCGTTCAGTTGTTGTGATTGCGTATGTCTTTCCATCTTTATCTACTAAAGCACTTGAAATAATATGAATATCAATAATAGAACCATCTTTTTTTAAGCGGTTTGTTTTATATGTTTGAAGTATTTTTGAACTACAAAGTTGAGCTATTTTTTTCGTATCTTTTTCTTGCAACTCTTTTGGTATTCTATCTTTTGATTCCATTTTAAGGGCTTCTTCTTCACTCCATCCATAAAGTTTTTGTGCTCCTGGATTCCATGCAATAATTTTCCCACTTAAATCTTCAACAATAATAGCATCACTTGAATCACGCACTACGATTGCTAAACGAGAAAGTTTATTTAATTCGTTTAATTTTACTTTTATATTATGCATCTCTGTTATATCCACAAAAGATATAACAGCACCTTCTATTACATTTTCTAATGTACGATAAGGCTGAATTCTCATTAGATATGATTTTGCATCAATTGTCATAACTTCAATCTCTTTAGGAACCAAGGTATCAAGAACACTTTGAATATCACTAACTAAACTATTATAATCAATCATATTAGAGACAATATGCCCAATGGGACGTCCTATATCAGCTAAAATTAAGTTAATAATACAAGTAGCAGCTGGAGTAAAACGTAAAATATTAAGCTTATGATCTACAAAAATAGTTCCAATTCCTGTTCCTGCTAAAAGATTATTCATATCATTATTTGAACGGGATAAATCAATAACTTTCGTATTAAGTTCAGAATTAACAGTTGATAACTCTTCATTAACTGATTGTAACTCCTCTTTTGAAGTTTCCAACTCTTCATTTGTAGACTGTAGCTCTTCGTTCATTGATTGCATCTCTTCATTGTATGATTTTAATTCCTCATTTGAAGTTTCTAGTTTTTCATTTGCATCTTGTAAAAATGCTTTTTGAAGTTGAAGTTCTTGTTTTAGTGATTTTATGCTTATATTTTCATGTAAAAATTTAGTATCAACGTCATCAATAATTGGAAGATTTTCTTCAATAATTTCTTCTTTAGATGTAGATAAATCTTCTTGAATAAGCACAAGATATAAAGGTAGTTCTTGTTTAAATTTTAAGTTAAGATTAATTTCTCGTATAGTTATATCAACTATAATAAAACTTTCATTTGTTTTAATTTTCAATCCATATGTATGCACAATTTGTTTTTTACTTTTTGCTTTTTGAAAGCTAAGTATTAAATCATTTTTTAAACCCTCTTTGACCATTTTAAAAATATTATTTGTATCTATTTCTCCTGAGGGTAATTCAAGATACAGTCCTGCTCTTCCATGTATATATAATATATCTCCTTGCTCATTTACAAGTACAGCTGATAGAGCAATTTGTTCAAGAATTGCATTTTCAATTAGTTCTCTAAGGGGTAGTTTTACGCCTGCTGTTAATTTATTTATTTGAGGTATTAAGTTATATTTTTGATTTGTTGGAAGAAGTCGACTTAACATATTTGTTTTAATATTATTATCTTTTTTGCATTCAAAAAGTTTTGATTTTGCATCTATTACAGTATAAAGATTTTCAAGTTCACCTAAAGTCTCTGAATTGCCAAGAAGAAGAACCCCTTTTGTTTTTAAAGCATAATGAAAAATAGAAATGATTTTTTGTTGCAATTCAATATTCATATAAATCAATAAATTACGACAACTTATTAGATCTAGTTTTGAAAATGGTGGATCTTTAATAACATCATGTAGAGAAAAAACAAGCATATCTCGAATGTTTTTATCTATTCTATAACTATTTCCATCGCTATTTTTTATAAAAAAATTTTCTAATCTCTCTTTTGAAACATTAGAATCTATACTCAAAGGATAAATACCAGCTCTTGCAGTTGTAATTGCTGTTTCATCTATATCAGTGGCAAAAATTTGTACTACAAATCTCTCTTTTATTTTTTGCATATATTCCATTATAAGTATAGCTATAGAATAAGGTTCTTCTCCTGTTGAACAACCTGTTATCCAAACTCGTATTATAGAATCTGATGATTTATCTAAAAAAAGTTTTGGAATAGCATTTTTTTCTAAAGAGGCAAAAACCTCTTCATCTCTAAAAAAACTTGTTACTCCTATTAGTAAATCATTAAAAAGAGTAGTAACCTCATCTTTACTTTCTTTTAAATATTCATAATATTCTTCAATAGTGTCAATTTTATTTACAACTAAACGACGCTCAATTCTTCGTCCCATTGTACTTGGCTTGTACATTGAAAAATCGTGGCTAGTTTGACTTTCTAATAATAAGAATATTTTTTTAAAATCTCTTCATCATAAGTAACTATAGGAATTATCGTTTGTATTTTTATATTAGAGTTTGAATACTTTATAATCTTTTTGGCCATCTCATTTGGAGCTAAGATTTCATCAATTATACCTGTTGCTATTGCACTGCTTGGCATTGCTTCAAAATCAGAAGAGTTAATACTTTGAGCGATGACAAAACCACCTGCTGCTTTTATAGCTTTTAGTCCTTGAGTTCCATCATGTCCCATTCCTGATAGGATTATACCTATGGCTTTATTTTGTTTATCACTGGCAAGGGAATTAAAAAATAAATTAATTGGTAAATGTAGTCATTTTCTTTTTGAAAGTTTTTCAAGATAAAGAATTCCTTCTGATAGTTTCATATCATAATTTGGAGGGATGACATATACACAGTTTTTTAGAACTCTCATTCCATCTTCAACCTCATATACTTTCATATTTGTACATCGTTGTATTAGTTAACATAATCTGAACAGTAATAAACACTGAAAAACAAGCCTTCTTTTTTATTTATAAAAGCATTTTCATTTTTATTGTATATATAATTCAACTCTTTTGAAACTAATCTATCTTTACAAACTACAAGTTTTCCATCAAAAAAATCTTTTATTACTATTTCATTATTTTTCTTTATCCAAAATATTAATCCTATACACAATAAAATAACAGACAAAAAAAGTATAAAAAAATTGTTTTTACTACCTTTTTTTTCTTTTTTTGAATTAGTATTTTTATTTATTGATTTATTATTTCTTTTTTTATTTGGTATTATATTTGAATCAATTTGAAAAGATTTATTTTCCAATTTTTCTCCTGAAAAAATAAAAGTAAGTTAAAATATTCCCAGAATATTAGGTTTTTAATTATAATAACTTTATTAAAACAAAAGATATTTTTCACATTTAAATATCTATCTCTATTTTTTGTAAACCTTAGTTATTATACAAATTGCAAAAAATGAATAAAAAAAGGATAACTTTGGAAAAATTACATAAGTGTTCAGTTTGTCATAAAAATTTCAAAAGTAATGAGATTATTCATTCTGATATTATTCGAGAAGGGATTTCTAAACTAATACAAAAAGATATTACAAATTGGAATGAATCATCAGAAATTTGTAGAGATGATCTGCATTTTTATCAAAATAAATATGTTCATATGTTACTTGAATCAGAAAAAGGTGAATTAAGTACTCTTGAACATCAAGTATTAGACACTATGCAACAGCACGAACTTATTTCAATAACTTCAGCTGATACAGCATCAGATCATGAATGGACATTTGGGGAGAGAGTTGCTGATAAAATTGCAACATTTGGTGGAAGTTGGGCATTTATGGGATTTTTTGCTGGATTCTTAGTTGTTTGGATAACTATTAATTCTGTGGCTGTATATTGGAAACCTGCCGATCCATATCCATTTATTTTATTAAATTTATTACTTTCTTGTTTAGCTGCAATTCAAGCTCCAAT
>JAIELU010000039.1 GCA_019752775.1 Campylobacterales bacterium
AAAGAATTAGCTATTGTTTCACCTATTTGATAATTTCTTGTATGATTAAAACTCAACATTAATTTACTTTTTTCAAGAGAAAGCATTTTCATCAAAGAATATACATCAGTTAATGCACTAGGATCTGTAGTTGTAATTGCCAAAACATTATCTGAAATTGATAAAAACTCTTTTACATATTCATTTAATCCAGCACCCGTATCAACAAGTAAAATATCAAAATTATTTAAAGAAATTATATCTTTTACTATTCTAGAAAAAACAAAAGTATTTTTATTTGAACTATATTGATAACCACTTCTTCCAGCAATTAAATACACATTTGGATATATTGTTGAACTAATTACCTCATCTAAAGTTTTGGTTCCATCTATATATTCAAAAAGCGTATTTTGAGGTTTAATATCAAATAGAACTTGCATATTTGCTAAACCTATATCTGCATCTAAAACAGCAACTTTAAAGCCTCTTTTTGACAATAAAAATGCCATATTTGCTGTAAAAGTAGATTTTCCAACTCCACCTTTTCCTGAAGTTATTGTTATAAGTTTAGTTTTAGAATAATTTTTTTTTACTCTATTAGTAAGTTTAACTAATTTACTAGCTTGAGAAGAAATTGCATCAAACAATTCTTATCTCCTAACACATTGTTTATTCATAAAACAATCTATTAAAAAAGTTGAGTCAGAAACAATTAAATCATCAGGTACATTTTGTCCAATAGAAAAATATGTAATAGATTTTTTTGTTTTATGAGCAAAAGATATAAGATTCCCAAAACTTCGTGTTTCATCTAATTTAGTAAAAGTTAAATAATCAATAGAAAGTCTTGAATAGTTCTTATAAATTTCTAGTAAATCACTATGTTTAACATTTGCAGGGAGTACTAATATTTTTTCAATTGGTAATTCTTCAACCCTTTTTTGATACTCATTTATAAGCTCAATTTTATCAATATCATATTGACTTGAACCTGCTGTATCAATAAAAATATAATTACAATCTTTTAATCTTAAAAGTGCTTCTGCTAATCCCTCAGGTTTTTTTACTATTTCCAAAGGTAATCTCATAATATTTGTATAAGCTTGTAATTGCTCAATTGCTCCAACTCTAAATGAGTCAAGTGTAACAATTCCAACTTTATAGTTTTGTCCTAATTTATAAGCATATCTTGCTGCTAATTTTGAAATAGTTGTAGTTTTTCCAACACCTGTGGGTCCAACCATCATAATTATTTTTCTTTGATGTTTTCTTAATGGAACTTCGTGTTTTATTGGAATCACTCTTCTTAAAATTAATTTAAAAAAGTCATTTACTTTTTTTGGATTTGATTTTAATGCAATTGGTAATTGTTTAATAGTTTTTTTCATGATTGTATAAGTCATCTCTTGATCAAACTCATTTTGTTCAAAAATATTATACATTGATGCAAATTCAGGAGGAATAGTTAAATCATACAATTGACTTTTTGGATTCCAAATAGATTTTTGAACTTGTTCTAAAACACTTTGCATTTTAAGAATCTCTTCTTTAAAATCATATACTTGTGTTTTCATTGCTTCTGAATTTGCAGTTGCTTTACTAATTGCAGTTTTTGTATATTGTAAATTTTTCTTTTTATGTTCATCTTCAATTGCTACAACAACTTCATACATACTCTTACCATTTTGTTGTGTAGATATTTTCTTTGTAGATATTACAATAGCTTCTTCACCACACTCTTCTTGAGCTTGTCTCAATGCTATTGTTGGCGTTTCTCCTAAAAAAGATAACATAGTCATTTTGTTCTTCCATCTTTATATATTTGTTCAATCGTTCCATCAATATTTTTTATACGAATAAAATCATTATTTTCATAAACAACTTTACCTTTTTTTTCTATTTTTACGCCACCAAAATTAAATATTACAGATTCATCTTCATATTTTTTAACATCTTTTATACAAATTACTGTATTTCTATTTATATAATGTGTTGTGGTATACTCTATGTTTTGCAGCTGACTTAAAGTTAAAGGCGTGCAAGATTTATTTATTTCATTTACATTTCGTGCAACAACTTTTGAACTATCAAGTTTTTCTTCAAAATTTATAGCAACTTTTGAAACTAAAACACTAATTGCAAAAAGATTAATATTTAATAAAAAAACTAAAAAGCTAAGCTTTAATATCAAAAATCTTTCCTCCATTTGCAGCAGTAATCTCAGAAACTAAATCTTTATACAATTGCTGAACTGGTAATACAATTGATGCTAATCTTTTATTTAATTCATAAAGATCTTTTAACTCTACCTCTAACAAATCAACACTTTCTCTATAAATATTAACATCTACACCTTCTTGAATTTTAGACATAAGTTCTTCATTTAATTTAGTTTTTAGTGAAGTAATTTCATCTATCATTATATGTTTTTCATCATTTCTTTTTAGAAGTTCTTCGTGTTTTGCAGCTTTTATATCTTCAATATCTTGTTCTATTGAGCTTTTTAATTTTATTATTAAATCCGACATATTTTTTATAGTGTTTTCAATCATAAGAATCCTTATTTGTTGTTTTGTGTTAAAAATTCATATAGCATATTACTAATTCCTAAACCACCCGTAGCACTATCAGCAATAGATTGTGTATACATTCCTTTTATTATATCAGAACCAGCACCCTCTCCTGCAATATTTGTTGACCTTAAAGATACATCCATAATTTGATTTAAGAAAAATGACTCAAAATCGTTACAAACTTTTTTTAATTGCTCAGAATCTTTATCTTTTAAATTTTCTTGTTTTACATTATCAAATTTATTTACTTGTAAAATATCTTTATTTAATAAATTATTACTACTTATTTCCATTATTGCAACCTATCAAAGAAATTTTCTTCATTTAAAATATCTTGCTGACTATTCTCAGAAAAGAACCTTATTTCAACTCTTCTATTATCAGCAGGAACATCGCTTTTTTGATGATATGAAGCAAATGCTGAAACTTTTAATATTGAGGGATCTATTTTATTTTTTATTAACTCTTTTACAACTGAGATAGATCTTAAAGCTGAAATATCCCATGCATCTCTTGGAATTGTAGAACCTATTATTCTATTTGTATCAGTATGTCCTGTTATTTCAATATTAAAAGTTTGAGGCATTGTTCTTATAATCCTTGCTATTTTAGAAATAAATATCTTAGAACTTTCATTAGATAATTCATACGCGCCATCTTCAAACATTATACTAGAAGGAATATCTAAAGTAAATTCATTTTTCCCTTTTTCAATCTTAATTTCTTTATTTTCAATATTCTGGCTTGAATTTATCTCTTGAACAACTTGAGATATATCTTGAACAGTACTATTAATTGAACTTTCATTCGTAGAAGAATCATTTTCCTCAGAACTAGAACTACTTTCTTTTGTAGAGTACGAATCACTTTGAGTTTGTACATCAGTTGATGCATCAATAAATCCCATTGCTTTTTTCATAATATCAAAATACTCTTCAACTTTTTGCTTATCCATAACAGCCATAGATAATAAAAGAATAAAAAAAGTAAGTAATAATGACATTAAATCACCAAATTGCACAAGCCAACCTGGTAAACATTTAGGACACTCTGGACATTTATTTTTTGCCATTATTTACTCTGATGCATCAACTAAAATTGCATTTAGCTGCATTTTAATATTTCCTATAGACTCTTCAGCTGCTATCATTGTTGCACCTAAAATTATAACTTCACATGCAGTAACTTCTTTTGAGTGTTTTTGAGAAAGTTTACTTTCAAATACGCCAGCAAAAAGGGTACCTGTTAATGCGCCATATAATGTTGTTAATAATGCAACCGCCATTGCAGGTCCAACAGCAGCTGGATCAGAAAGATTTGCAAGCATAGCAACAAGTCCGACAAGTGTTCCAATCATCCCCATAGCACCAGCTGTTCCACCAATATTCCCAAAAATCGAAATCATAGAAGAATGTCTTTTTTCCATATGTTCTAATTTCAATTCCATCAAAGGTTGAATAACATCAGATTTCGCTCCATCAACCAATAATTGAAAAGCTTCTTTAAAATAGGGGTTAGTTTCTTGTAAAACTTTTTGTTCAATTTGGATTACACCATGCTTTTTTATTTCAGTAGCATAAAATATAATTTTTTCAATTAACTCAGGTAAAGGTTCAACTTTTACTTCATTTAAAGCAACTTTCATTGCTGGCACAATTCTTTTTAAATCAGAGGTTTCAAATTGAGCAGTAGTTACTGCGATTGTTCCACCAAAAACGATTACAACAGAAGGTATGTCTATATAAGGAGTAAAACCAACTCCTCCTAGCACAATGGCTAAAACCATCAATGCCCATCCTGCTCCAAACCCTCCAATAGTACTTCTATCCATAAACTATAACCCTATATGATTTAATCTAAATTCTTCATTTCCAATTTTCTTTATTTTTAATCCAAATTTTCCATCAACAATAACAGCTTCACCGACTCCTATTTTTACGCCATTTACTAAAACTTCCAAAGGTTCATTTACCATTTGTTCAAGTTCTATAATTTCACCAACATCCCATCTTAGAATATCTTTTAATAAAACAACTTTTGTTCCTAATCGAACACTTAATTTTAGTTTTATATGATATAAAAGTTCAAGATTTTTTGGTGTTTGAAAAGTTGGTGCAGGTTGATAGTTATAATTATTATTATTGGAAATATTTGTAGATATTTCATTATCTTTTGAATCATTTACCCCTCCTTCAACACCAGTAATTAAAGAGAAGAATGGTGAAATAATTTCATCAAAATATAAAATAACTGGTAATTTTTCATCATCTAAAGATAAAATCATTTCAAAAATATTTGTTTTATTTTCTAAAGAAGAACCCTCAACAATTGTTGAACTTTTTACTTCTGATTTTATAGATCCAATATCAGGTAATCCTTGAGCATTTACAGATGTACAAAAACTTCCACATATATTTGAGATAATTTCATTTACGGCATCGGTAATTTCATCATCAATATGTTCTTTTAAATCACCCATTCCACCAAGCATTAAATATTCAAATTTAGTTGCACTTAGCGCTGGTATAAAAAAAGTTAATTTTGCAGAAATACCTTTAAAATCAAATTTAACTACACATTCAACAAGTTGTGTAGAATCAAAATTATCACTTACTAAAGCAACAATAGACTCAACTTGAGAGCTTTTTGATAACAATTGTTCCAAAGTATTTGAAAGTTCTTCTTTTAATATATTTGATAAATCTGATGCCAATTAAAACTACCTTTATTTATTTTGAGATTCTAACTCTTGTAATATATAGGCTTTAACTTTCATTATATCCTCAGTTGGATATTTATATTCAGCCTCGCCTCTTGTTATTTTTACAAAAAAGTCTTTTGAACTTTTGTTATATCCAAATTTTACATTGTCTAAGATTATTTCATTTTTCTCAGCCATATTATCTGATCCTAATGCTTTTTTATATTCATCATCTTGTATTACTTTATTTTTTTCGTCAACATTAATAACTTGTTGAGATTTCTCTGAATTATTAACTTTTGAATTTTCTATTTGTGCAATTCTACCAATTTCCATAGTATTCTCCTTAAAAAAAGTAACAATTTTAGGTTATTATAGCAGAATTAAATTAAATTATTTAAGTTTGTTACTGAAACTATAGAGATTCTAAATACTCATCAAATCCTATTAATTTAAAATCTATTAAAGAATCTAAATACGGTTGAAGCAAAAATTGCTTAGCACTTGAAATTTTTAAATCTTGTATTAGTTGAATAGCTGTTAAAAAATCTGCATCTGGATCATTTAATATAACTTTAATTAATGATATTTGAATAGAAGCATCATTATATCTTCCTGCTTCTAACAATGCAGCAACCATTAAATACATACTATATTTATCTTCTAATTTATACTCTGATTGTAAATATTCTAATGTTTTAATTGCTTCATCAGGTGAATTAAAATGTAAATCTCTTAAAGCTTTTGTTCTTAAATAAGAAGGTGTTTTTTTACCTGAAATATTCATATCAGCCTTTGAAAAAATACCTAGTCCTTTTAAAATATCCACATAAAATCTTGTTATTATCAAAGGTCCTTCTAAAAACTGATTATTCAAACTCAAAGGAATTGAATCTTGTAATCTTGAATAATAAGTGTAATCTGTTTCCCCTTTTCTTCTTTGTACCATTTTTATTAAAAATGTTAAGGGATCTTTAAAATGTTCATCAAGTAAGGCATGATTTTCAGTTACTTTTCCACTTTTCATTACTTTTAAGAAATCCAATGCTTTATAAAATATAGTATTTTCATACTCTAATGGCTTATCTACTGAAGTAAACTGAGGATTTATAAATAATTTATAAATCTCTTTTGAGAAATAATTATACAAACCATTATTACTTTTTATGTTTCCCTCAATATATTCTTTATCTTTAATTTTGATATTTAATCTATCTGCTGTAATTAAATACATAATTGAATAAAGCTTATTT
>JAIELU010000149.1 GCA_019752775.1 Campylobacterales bacterium
CAAGCCTCTTTACTTATGAAATTTCCCTATGATACAGCAAAAAATATGTCTACTTATGGAGAGTTTTTCCTAAATGATGCCAAAGTTGCTATAAATAATTTTGAATTTGAAAGTAAAAATGCTGAAGTTATTTTAGATGATTCTTTGATAAAAATTAAGAATGGTGATTTTAAATATAAAGACATGATTAATGCAACTGTTAATCTTAATCTTGATATACAAACTTTAAAATCATATGGTGATGCTAATATAAAATCTTTTTTAATTAAAGAAAAAAATAAGGAAAGCCTTGTTGAAATAAAAGATAAAAATACAGCTATTGGTTTAAATTTTAATAATGAAGTGAGTATTTTATTAAAAGATTTAGGAACAAATATAAAAATTTCTGATTTAATATACGTTAATATCGAAGATTTATCAAAAATTTATCCATATTCTAAACTTTTAAAAGATAATTCTATTAAAGAAGGAAATATCGCTTTACAAATAAAAGATGAAAAAAATATTAGTTTTCAAGCCTTAGTGAAAGGATTAGATTTACCAGTTCAAAAAAATGGACAAAATATTGATTCTTTAGAAATAAATGGAAAAATAGAAGATGAGAAAACAAAGATATCTTCAAAAGATGAAGACATAAAAATAGAAATAGATGACAAATTAAATATTTATTTACAAAATTTAGATGTAATTTTAGAAAATAGAAAAATAGAAACAAGTAATTTAAAACAAGAAGTAGTGATAAATTTACTAAATTCTAAATTAAAAATGGATACAGATATTTATTATTTAGAAAATGCAAAAATTTTTATAAAAAATTCTGGTATTGATTTTGAAGCAGAGGTAAAAGATCTTAATTTACCAATTAAAAAAAATAATAATAAAATTGACAAATTGAGTTTAGTTGGAACTTTTAAAAATGATATAACTTCTATTGAAACAAAAAATAAAGATTTAGTTTTACAGTTAGAAAAAGATTCTATTTCTTTGTATGCCGATGGTTATGAGTTACATTATTCAAGTGCTGATAGTAAAAAGATTGAAAATATTAAATATAAAAAGATTGATTTAAAAGGTAAAAATCTAGTTATCTTTTATGATGAAGCAAATAAACTTTTAGCAGACGATTTTGTTCTTAGAATTAGAGAAGATAGTAAGTTTATTAGTTTAGATTATAAACAAACTAGTATTACTTTTAAAGAATCAAAAGATAAAAAAATAGATATTTTTTCAAATAATGTAAGTGATGAGTTTATAAATGCACTTATAGGTAAACATATTTTTGGTGGTGGAAATTTGATGTTTTATGCAAGTGGTTATATGAATGATTTAAATGGAAAATTTATAATTAAAAATAGTAATGTTCAGGGAGTAACAATCTTGAATAACCTTTTATTATTTATCCAAACTTCACCTGCACTTATAAATCCTTTATTAGCTATTCCAGCTGTTGTTGGGCTTGCTACAAATTCAGGGTTTAATCTTTTAGCATATAATATTGTAGATGGAACAATAGAATTTAATTATAATAAAGATAAAGAGTTATTAGATGTTAAAAAATTAATTACTATTGGTAATGGTATTGATTTTGATGGAAGGGGAACAGTTGATTTGAAAAATTACAGAATAGATTCTAATCTAAAACTTATATTTTTTAAAGACTATTCAAAACTTGTTGGAATGATTCCTGTAATAAACTATGTGTTATTAGGTGATAATAATAGAGTGGAGACGGAAGTTAATTTAAATGGTAATTTAGATAATCCTGAAATATCAACAAATCTTACTAAAGATACAATTAGTGTACCTATGAACATTGGTAAAAGAATATTAAGTTTCCCATCAATAATTTTTGATTTTATAAGAGGAAAAGATACACTTGAAGAAGAAAAAATCAAAAAGAATCAAATAAATAAGCCCTTAAAATAAAGGCTTATTTTATTCATTTCTTAAAACATCAATTACATCAATATTAGTAGCTTTTGAAGCCGGATAATAAGAAGAAACGAGTACAATAATAACTGCACCAATAATAATAGAAATGAAATCACTCATTGCTAAATCAAGTGGTAATTTAGCACTTCCATAAACATCAGCTGGAAGAGTTACAATATCAAAATTATCTAATAACCAATAACCAATAAAACCTAAAGCAATTCCTGTTAATATTCCTGAAAATCCTATTATGGTTCCAACTCTTAAAAAGATAGATTTTATCTCTTTACTTGTTGCTCCCATTGATAAAAGTAGAGCTATTTCTTTTCTTCTACTCATTACAGTCATTAATAAAGAAGAAATAATATTCAATGAAGCTACAAGTATAATAAGCATTAACACAATAAACAAAGCAGTTTTTTCCATTTTCATAGCAGCAAAGAAATTACCATTTTGTTGCCACCACCCTACAACAGATGCTTTATTCCCAAGATGTGCTCTTAGTTTTTCTATATCTGCAAAGGCATCTTCTGAATGAACATGTATGCCATCAAATGTACCTTCTTCTTTTTTTAATAAAGTTTGTAAAGCTTCAATAGAAGTATACATATAAGCTTTATCATAGGCATTAAGTCCAGATGTAAAAGAATTTGCAAAGGTAAATCTTTTCATTTTTGGCATCATTGAAAAGCCAGTTGGATTTAATTCTGTAAAGTATAAAGTTGTTTTAGTCCCAGGATTTAAAAATAGTTTATCAGATATTCCAGAACCTGTAATAATATCAAATTTATCAAGATTTAAATCACCTAAAGCTTTTTTATAAACTGGATTAATTAATGCTTCTTTTTGAGGAATTACTCCAAAAATCATACCTCCACTCATAGTTTCACCACTTTGAATAATTGCTTGTGATGAAATAAATGGAGAAAATTTTAAATGAGGGAACTCTTTTTGAAGACTATTTAATAACTCCTGATCTAAAGAAATTGTACTAAATTTTGGATGAATAGTTAAAGGATAATTCATCGTAAAAAGTTTTTTTTCAAACTCTTTAGCTGTACCATTCATAATAGCCATAGAAAGTATTAAAACCATAACACCAATCGAAACACCAACAAATGCTAAAATAGCACTTATAGAAATAAAAGGATTCTTTTTATCAAATCTCAGATATTTCTTTACAATAAAATTTACTAATTTCTTATTCAAATTAGTTTCCTGCAGCTAAACCAATTTTAGGACCACTTTTTCCACAACATTGTTTAAACTTTAATCCACTTCCACAAGGACAAGTTTCATTTCTTGAAATCTTTTTATCACTGTTTCTTACTGCCTCTTGTGCAACATTTGTTGTAATGTGTTCTGTTGCTTCTTCCATTTGTTCTTTCATTCTAGCGATTGCTTCTTGTTCTTTTTGTTTGTCTTCATGAGTTTGAAGTTGAATCGTAAATAGTATTTTAATAATCTCATTTTTAATATTTGCAATTAATTCAATAAACATATTATAAGACTCTTTTTTATATTCAACTAATGGGTCTTTTTGATTATATCCTCTTAGCCCAATTCCTGTTTTCAGAGTATCCATAGCATATAAATGTTCTCTCCAGGCATTATCTAAAATTTGTAAATAAAGGATTCTTTCAATTTCATTTTTTTGTTCAGTTGCTGCCATTAACATTTTTTTATTATAAACTTCTTTTAAAAATGAAGTTAAATTTGCTTCTAAATCTTCATATGAATTACTTACCATATCTTCAATATCTACAAGTAATCTTAATTCTTCTTCAAATTTTATTTTTATAAATTCATAATCAAAATCTTCACTAGGCATACCTTTTATAATATTTGCTATTGATAATAGGTTTTGCACATATTCAAGCATATTTTCATCAAGTTTTGATTCAATATCAAAATCAGGTTTTAATAAATCATTTCTAAATGAATAAATTACTTTTCTTTGTTGATTTGCAACATCATCATATTCAAGTAGATGTTTTCTTGATTCAAAGTGCATTTGTTCCACTTTTTTCTGAGCATTTTCAACAGCTCTTGTAACCATTCTAGATTCGATATGTTCACCTTCTTCAATACCTAATCTTTCCATAATTCCCTTGATTTTATCACTTCCAAATATTCTTAAAAGATTATCTTCTAAAGATAAATAAAATTGTGATTCTCCCACATCGCCTTGTCGTCCAGCTCTTCCTCTTAACTGATTGT
The DNA here is from genome assembly GCA_019752775.1 of Campylobacterales bacterium. Lineage (GTDB taxonomy): Bacteria > Campylobacterota > Campylobacteria > Campylobacterales > Arcobacteraceae > Aliarcobacter. The sequence goes on from JAIELU010000149.1 coordinate 4,153, forward strand.
CAATTCTTCTACTTTCGTGTCTTTCTGTTCCAATAATTGCTAATCCACCAAGGTCAAGTATTTCTTGAGTTAATTTAATATCAACTCCACGCCCAGCCATATTTGTAGCAATTGTAACAGCACCTTTTTGTCCAGCATCAGCAATAATTTTTCCCTCTTTTTCATGTTGTTTTGCATTTAAAACAGTATGAGGAATTTTTTTATGAACTAGAATAGCATGTAATTTTTCTGATTTCTCAATCGAAGCAGTTCCTACAAGAACTGGTTGCCCTTTTTCATGTAATTGTTTGATTCTATTACAAACAGCTTCAAATTTTTCTTTTTCACTTTTATAAATTAAGTCATTTTTATCCATTCTTTGAACAGGAACATTTGTTGGAATAGATACAACATCTAATCTATAAATTTCGGCAAACTCTGTAGCTTCTGTTTGAGCAGTTCCAGTCATACCAGCTAATTTTTTATACATTCTAAAATAATTTTGAAAAGTAATATCAGCTAAAGTTTGTGATTCATCTTGAATTGCAACACCTTCTTTTGCTTCTAAAGCTTGGTGTAATCCTTCTGAAAATCTTCTTCCTTCACTAAGTCTTCCTGTAAATTCATCAACAATTATTACTGTATTATCTTTTATAACATAATCAACATCTTTTTCAAAAATGAAGTTTGCTTTTAAAGCTTGATCTAAACTATGAGAAAGCATTGCATTTTCAATAGAATAAAGATTATCTACACCAAATAAATTTTCAGCATTTTCATGACCCTGTTCTGTTAAAAGTACAGCTTTGTTTTTTTCATCAACTATAAAATCACCAGTTGTAGTTGGCTTATCTGAAGCACTCTTAGGTTCAATTAATTGACCTCTTTCTAATTTCAAAGCAATTTCATTTGCTCTTACATAGTTTGAGTTTTTATGATTTGTTGGTCCTGAAATAATCAAAGGAGTTCTTGCTTCATCAATTAAAATAGAGTCAACTTCATCTACAATAACGAAATTATGTTCTCTTTGAACTTTTTCACTAATATCATAGTTCATATTATCTCTTAGATAATCAAATCCAAATTCATTGTTAGTTCCATATGTAATATCACAAGCATATTGCTCTCGTCTTTCTTGGTCATTTTTTAATCCACCAACAACAGCACCTACACTAAATCCTAAAAAGTTATATAAAGATTTTAATTCATTTGCATCTCTAGAAGCTAAATAATCATTTACTGTAACAACATGAACACCATTTCCACTAAGTGCATTTAAAGCCACAGCTAAAGAACCAACAAGTGTTTTCCCTTCACCTGTTTTCATCTCTGCAATTCTTCCCTCATGTAAAACCATTGCACCAATTAATTGCACATCATAAGGTCTCATATTTAAAACTCTTTTACTAGCTTCTCTAGTAATTGCAAAAGATTGCATTAATACATCATTTAATGATTTTTCTTCTTTTTGTACAAGTTCTTTTAACTTATTAAATTCACTTTGTAACTCTTCATCACTTAAATTTTCATACTGACTTTCAAGAGCAGTTATCTCTTGAACTTTTTTTCTATATTGTTTTACTTCTCTATCGTTTCTTGTACCAAAAATTTTTGAAAAAACATTTAACATAAAATTAGTTCCTTTTCGTTATAATCGCTAAGATTATATAAAAAAAAAGGTTAAAATATGTTTTATAAGTTAATAATTGTTACAACACTATTTTGTTTGTCTTGTATAGCTTCAAATGATATTAAAGATTTAGACAGTTTTAAAGCTAGCTTTTCCCAATTAATCACATCAAGTTCTCAAAATAAGATTGAATATAAGGGTGAAGTTTTTATTAAAAAAAGTGGAAAAATTTTATGGAAGTATAAAACGCCAGTTGTAAAAAATGTATATATAAATGATAATTTCGCAATTGTTGATGAACCAGAACTTGAACAAGCAATTTTTACTCAATTAGAAAGTGAGATAAATATTATCAAACTTTTAAATAATTCAAAAAAAGTAAATGACAATAGTTATATTACAAAGATTGAAGATGTAGATTATTTGATTAAAACTTCAAAAAATGATGATAAAATTAATTATATTAAATATAAAGATAAACTTGAAAATGATGTTGAAATTAAATTTTCAAATGTAGTTCAAAATGGTGAAATATCAGATGAAATTTTCAAATTTGTAGTGCCAGAGAACTACGATGTTATTAGAAAATAGATTTTAAGAAATTTTCAAAAATATAAAAATGCAATATTTTTTGAAAAAAGCTCAATAAAACTGCAATTGCATGAAATTTCGATCAAAAACGGTTCATTGAATCAAAGTTTATAAAATCG
>JAIELU010000059.1 GCA_019752775.1 Campylobacterales bacterium
CTTGTTGTCAAAATGTTTTTAAATCTGTTGTCCCTTGAGTGGGCTCTAACCCCTGCCAGTTGAGGATGACCTGAAGAAAGCTGGGATTCTGATGTATTGGATCATCACATATATCGGAAGATTTTTCCGTCACCCTCATCGTTTGGTCTGCGTCACGCACTCACGATGACGGACTTGTTCAACTATTTTTTTACAGTGCATATAATGCCTTGATGGGTTTGTTATTTTTTCAGTGTTTCACTACTTGGTGCAAGTAGTGGAAGTCTATATTCTAAAGTATCAAGTAAACCAGCCAAATACATAGCAGCTTTTATAGGAATAGGATTACTTTCACAGAATAATACAGAATTTAAAGCATATAAATCTTCATTTATTTTTTTAGCTTTTTCAAAATCACCCTCAAAAACACTATTTACTAATTGTGATTTTAAATTAGGAAGAAGATTAGCAGTAACAGAAATTATACCTTTTGCTCCACTTGCAAGCATTGGAAAATCAATAGCATCATCACCTGAAAATACAAGAAGATCTTTTCTTTGTGAAATTAAACATATAGCTCGCTCTAAAGAACCTGTTGCTTCTTTAATTGCATATATATTTTTCACATCATCGAAAAGTCTAATAGCTGTATTTGCTTCTAAGTCAACAGATGTTCTTCCTGGAACATTATAAAGTACAAAAGGAATTTCAACAGAGTTTGCGATTGCTTTAAAATGTTGATATAAACCCTCTTGAGTTGGTTTATTATAATATGGAGTTATAGATAAAATCCCATCCGCACCAACATCTTGAGCATGTTTTGCTAATTCACAAGCTTCATGGGTTGCATTTGAACCTGCACCTGCAATTACTTTAGTATTTGAACCTTTACAAGCAGCAACTGCCACTTCAATACACTCTTTATGCTCATTAAAAGAAAGTGTTGCGCTTTCTCCTGTAGTTCCAACAGGAACAACAGCATTTATACCTTGTGCAATTTGTCTTTTAATTAAAGACTCATATTTTACTAAATCAACTTTTCCATTTTTAAATGGTGTTATAAGTGCGGTCATTGAACCCGTAATAATTTCCATATTTTTTCTATCCTTTACTTACTACTAAATCTTCTAATTCTAATCTCTCATCAACATTTACTGTGTGTTTTGAAAAAGTTTCAAGAAAGTTCCAAAAACTTTGTTTTGCTTCTTGTGAAATATCAACTTTCTTTAAAACTTCTTCCATACATCCAAGCCATTCACGTCTAGCTTTATCAGTAATTGAGAATTGTTCGTGTGTTTTTAACATATCAAAATGACCAACAGCTTTTGTATAATGTTTTTCTCCACCACAAGCTTCAATAAAAAACTTCACATTATGAGCTTTTATATTTTCTAACTTTTCTTCATCTTGTGGAAAAAAATTTCCAATATCACTATCAACAACTAAATCATAAAATTCGCTGAATAATTTTTTTAATCTATCTTCACCCATTTCTTTTAAAAAAAGAGAAATAGGATATTCAAAATCAGGTTTTTCACCAAATTTTGTTTTGCTTATAGAGTAATCCATTTATTTTTCTTCTTGCTTTAAAATAACTGTTGTAGAGTTACTTTTTATCAAATATTTTTTTGCAACATTAATTAAATCTTCTTTAGTTAATTTATCAACATTTTTTTCATAGTTTAAAAGAGGTTTTATATTATCTCTTACAAAATATGAACCATATAAAGATGCAACTTCTGTTGAACTTTCAAGTGAAAAAATAAAATCAGCCTTTGTGTTTATTTTTATCTTGTCGATATCTTTTTGAGAAATATCACCTTTTTGGATTTGCGCAATTGTATCTAAAATTTCTTTTTCAATTTCTTTAGCATCAATACCTTCATTTGCAACTGCCATAAACATGAAGATTCCAGGGTCTTTTAATTCCATATTATAAGCATAAATTGTATTTACTAATCTTTTTTCATCTACAAGTTTTTTTTGTAAAATTGAACTTTTCCCCGAACTTAAAAATTCACTTAAAGCTGATAATGCAACTTGATCTTCATGTTCAAAATTTGGAATATGATAAGTTATTGCAATCATCTGAACAGCTGATTCTTTATTTATTACAACTGTTTTTTCTCCATCTTGAATAGGTTCAATTGTATGAAGTTTTGAAGGAATCTCTTTTTTATTTTTTATTTTTTTGAAATGTTTTTCAACAGATGCGAATACATTTTTTTCATCAATATCACCTGCAATTACAACTATTGCATTTTTTGGTTGGTAATATGTACTATGAAAATCTCTAATATCAGTAATTGACCAGTTTTGAATATCACTCATAAATCCAATTGGTGTCCAATGATATGGATGATAAATAAAAGCATTATTGAAAAGTCTGAATTGTAAATATCCCATTGGGTTATTATCAGTTCTCCATCTTCTCTCTTCTGCTACAACATCTCGTTCTGGTTGAAACTCCTCATCTTTAAGAGTTAAGTTTTCCATTAAATCTGCAAATAATTCTAAAGATTTATCCATATTTTTTGAAGCTGATTTTATGTAATAGTGCGTATAGTCAAATGAAGTTGAAGCATTATTCATACCACCAAAACCTTTTACTATTTCATCAAATTCACCAGCTTTTAGGTTTTTTGTAGATTTGAAATTTAAATGTTCTAACATGTGGGCAATTCCACTTTTCCCCATTTTTTCATCTCTACTTCCAACTTTATAAAAAATATCAGTTGAAATTACTCCTGAACCATTTTTCATGGGAATTGCAACTATTTCTAAACCATTTTCTAAAGTTTTTGTATAATATTTTGGTAAGCTATTGCTCATTAATTCTCCCGAAATTGTAATTAATAATAAAAATTGAATAATAAATATTTTAATCAATTTATTCCTTTTATTTTAAATTAGCTCCAATGGCTTGAGAAATATTTTCATATCCATCTTTTGCCATTAGCTCTAATAGTTCTTCATTTATTTTTCGAACCATTGAAGGTCCTTCAAAAATCATTCCTGAATATGATTGTACAAGATTTGCACCATCTTTTATTCTTTCATAAGCTTGTGCACCATTTGAAATTCCACCAACTGAAATCAAAATAGTTTTTCCAAATAGTTCACGAGCTAGTTCTTTAAATAAATTTCCAGATTTTTGCGTTAAACAAGCTCCTGAAAGCCCACCAAAGTTTTGACAATTTGGAACTAAACTATAATCAATAGTTGTGTTAGTTGCAATTATTCCAGCTGCACCTGCATTTATTGCACTCTTACATAAATCAATAGCCATAGTAACTTCCATATCAGGCGCAATTTTTAATAAAATCGGTTTTAATGTAAGTTCTTTTGCCATTGTAAAAAGTTCTGTTATAAACTTCTCATTTTGTAAATCTCTTAAATTTGGAGTATTTGGACTTGAAATATTTATTACTAAATAATCACTAGATGCTTCAAATTTTTTAATTAAACTTTTATAATCACTTAATGCAAACTCTTCAGGTGTAGTTTTATTTTTTCCTATATTTGTGCCAATTGGTATAGAAAATGGATAAACTTTTTTTAAGTTTTTTAAAACTTCATGAGCACCTTTGTTGTTAAATCCCATTGCATTTTGAACTGATTTTTGTTCAGGGTATCTAAACATTCTAGGTTTTGGATTTCCATCTTGAGGTTTTGGTGTCATTGTTCCAATCTCTGTAAATCCAAATCCTAAAGATTTCATAGCTTTAATCATTGTTGCATTTTTATCAAAACCAGCTGCAAGTCCAACTGGGTTTTCAAATTTTACACCAAAAATTTCTTGTGTTAATTTAGGATTTGATATATAGTTTTTCTTTTCCATATATGCTTTTGCAATTTTACATTTTCCTAAAATTCTTAAACCACATTCTGCTAAATTGTGAGCAGTTTCTGGTTCAAACTTAAATAAGATTTTTTTCAGTGTTTCATAGCTAATCAAAGTTTATCCCTTTTTTTAAATTAATACATTTTATCTAAAAATCATTAAATATTGGTTTTAATGTTTTTTAACTCTTTAAATCATTAAATATTTGCAAGATTATGCAATCTTTGATACTCTTTACAAGAGTTTAAAAGCTCAACTTCACTTCCCATACAAACAATTTCTCCAGCTTTAAAAACAGCAATTTTATTTGCATTTTTAATTGTACTTAATCTATGAGCTATAATAAAAGTGATTTTGTTTTTGCTAACTTCTTGAATAACTTCACTTATAATTGATTCACTTTCGTTATCTAATGCAGATGTTGCTTCATCTAAAATTAGTATTTGTGGATTTTTGTATAAAGCTCTTGCAATTGCAATTCTTTGCCTTTGTCCTCCACTTAAATTTGTTCCAAATTCATCTAAAAGTGTGTGTACACCTTTTTTCATTTTCATGACAAAATCATAGGCGTGGGCTTGTTTTAAAACTTCAATAACTCTGATTTCATCTACTTCATAACCATAAGCCACATTTGCAGCTATTGTGTCATTAAAAATATAAACTCTTTGAGTCACTATTGAAATATTTTCTCTAAGTGATTTTATATTAAAATCTTTTATTGAAGTATTGTTTAATAGTAGATTTCCAGCACTTGTATCATAGAATCTAATGATTAGATTTATTAAAGATGATTTTCCACCACCACTATCTCCTACTAGGGCAATTATTTCACCTTTTTTTGCTTCTAAATTAATATTTTTTAAAGCTTCAAAATCATCATATTTTAATGCAATATCTTTGAAACTTATAGTTTGAACATTAGAAGGACATTCTTTTTCACCTGAAATAATAGTTGCCTCTTTTGCAAAAATATCATTTATTCTTTCATTTGCAGCAAGGGCATCTTGCATTTTATTGTACAAAGAAGATAGTCTTCTAATCGGTGTATAAAGCATAAATAAAGCAGCAATAAAAGATGTAAAAGTTCCAGTTGAAATCTCACCAGAAATTACTTTTGAACCACCAACAATAATAACAGCAGCAAAAGCAAATGAACCAATAATTTCCATTAATGGAGAAGTTAACTCATTTGTTTTTAAAGCTTTCATATTGTATTTGAAAAAAATCATATTGTGAATAGAAAATTTTGTTGCTTCTATTTTTTCACTTGAATTTGCTTTAATAATTTCAATATTATTAAAAGATTCACTTAAACTTGAAGTAATATCAGAGTTACTTTCTTGAGATTTAAAAGATAATTTTTTCATTCTTTTTGCTAACAAAGAGAGTGGGTAAATAGCGATTGGTAAAACTATCAATCCGTAAAATGCAAGTTCAGGTGAGTGATAAATTACTAATGCAATAAGTCCAACTATTGTTAAAATTTCACTTAAAAATTCTGCAACATAGTTTGATATTGCTTGTTGAATTCTATTAATATCATTTGTGATTCTACTTACAAGCTCACCACCATGTTTTTTTTGAAAGAAATCCATATCTAGTGTTAAAACATGAGAAAAAAGTTTATCTCTTACAATCCTTGTAATATCTTGTCCAATGAATGAAATATAATAAACTTGCATATATCTTCCAAACCCTTTTGCTGTATAAAGTGCAATTACAATAAATGGCATCATAAAAAGCATTTCTTTATTTTTATTGATAAAAATATCATCAAGTAAAGGTTGAATTGCATAAGCAGTTCCAGATGTTGCAGCTGAAACTAAAATAATTCCTACAAAAGAGTAAAAAAAGAATAATTTATAATTTTTATAATAGGGTGAATATTGTTTAAAAAAGTCTCTCATTAATAATCCTGATTATTTAAATAAAAGGTGGATTATAGCAAAATCTTATTAAATAAAGTCAAAGAGAAAATATATAAATAATAATTATAATCAAGACTTTGAAAACATAACAATAAATTTTTTAAATCCAAAAGCTTTTATTGTTAAAATAAATAGTACAAATCCACCAATAGTTCCTGAAAATGCAAGACCTGCTGCACCAAATGGTTTGATCAAGATTAAAGAAAATATGATATTACAACTTAAACTATACATTGATATTTTGGCAGTTAAGAATTGTTGTTCTTTTGCATAAAGCCAAAGAGAAAAAATCTTTGCAAGACCAAATGGTAATAATCCTATTAAATACATAATTAAAATCAATGCGGTATTTTGTGTATCAGCACTTGTAAATTGTCCTCTTTCAAAAAGAAATTTTATTATAAATTCGTTAAAAACTATACCAATAAATGCAGATATAGATAATAATACAAATAAAATTAGAGCTGATTTTTTCATCAATCTTAAGGCACTATCTTCATCTTTATTTTTTATAGCTTTTGCAACCATTGGAAATAGTGCAATTGAAGTTGCAATTGCAAAAATTGCAAGTGGAAGTTGAAAAATTCTATTTGCATAATAAAGATATGAAATAGAACCACTCATTAAAAATGAGGCCAACCAAGTATCTATAAATGCTGAAATATGAAGTGTTGAAGAACCAAAAGTTGCTGAAAAGAAA
>JAIELU010000123.1 GCA_019752775.1 Campylobacterales bacterium
TCTTTTTTTATAACTTGAAACATAATATAAACAATCACAATAAATGATAAGAAAAGAATTATGGCAATACTATAAAATAAATAATTCTTCATATTTTGATAATCTTCAACAAATTTTTTTCTCTCTTTGAAAGCAACTTGTGTTTCATACTGAATTAAAAAATCAACTCTTGCTAATATATTTTTAAATTTTTGGATATTATTTTCATTAAAACTTGCATATATTTCTTCATTTATTGTATCAACAACTATTCTTTCTTCTTTATTTTTAAAAGCTTGATTATAATAATTCCATTCTTGAAGTATCGCTTTTCTTTCTTCATCAATTAAACACGGATGTCTATTATTCTTACAAAAAATTATTTTTTGATAGTTATCTAAAATAATTTGAAGTTTAACAATAGGAATTAAATTTCCAAAATAGATATTATCAACCTGCTTTTTTAGGTTGTCTATTTGGGTATTAAATAGTAATGAAGAGAAAATTAGTGTTATTAAAACTGTACAAACTAAAATTATTAATTTAAGGGTAGTTGACTTTAAAAAATTATTTATCATGTAATAATATTATCAAAAATCATATTCAAAGCAAGTAAAATAGTTAATCTATTTTTTTATTGTTTTTAGTTACAATTCTAGTATAAATAAATTCTAATATTAAGAGTTAAAAATGACTATTAATAATAATCTAAATGCAATGCTTGCTTCTGAACTTCAAGTAGGTCAACTAGCTACAAATTTAGCTCAAGTTTCAAATATAGTTGCTGATCCACAATTACAAGAAGTTACAGCTGATTTAATAGATTCAATTGTAGGACAAATTCCAGAAGTAATCTCATATGAAGCAAATGCTCAAAGCATAAAAACACAAAATGCTGTTTCGGATATGCTTTTAAATATAAAAGCTTAAATACATAAAAACTTAACTATTTGTTTTTATGTATTTTACTAACTCTTGAAGTTGATCTTCATTAAAAATTTCTATTTCATTCTCTTTTAAAAGTTTTGCTGTTAACCCTTGAGAATCAATCAAAGTATTTGAAAATGTTCCATCATATATTTTTATATTTCCACAAGATGGTGAATTTGCTTTTAATAAAGCTACTTTTATATTCTCTTCTTTACATAAATCAAGAGCTTTTTTCGCTCCTAAAAGAAAATTTATAGTTACATCTTCACCATTTTGATTTTGAACAATAAAAGGTTTATCTCTTTTAACAATTTCAGCAGGAATTCTAGGAATTGGTAATCCACCACTTACTTCAGGACAAAAAGAGTAAATTTCATTATCACAAAGAATATCCATAAATAACTCTTTTTGTGAAAATGAAAACTTAGGATTAAGTGCTATAGATGAATTATTTCCATCATATCTAACATCTTCTCCTAATAAACATGAAGATACTAATATTTTCATATAATATCTTCTTCTTTTTTATTAAAAAATGTTGATACTTGAATATTACTAAAAGCTGCTTTCATTGATACAAATATTTGTGGATTTTCAACTTCTAATTTTGCAAGTAATTCTTTTGTTGCAGCCCTTGCATGTGGCATTTTTACATCAAACCGAAGTCCTGGACAAGCCTCATCACCAATTACATTTATTTCATTTGTATCAGCAAAAGCTCTTAATTGTCTTTCTCTGCAAAAAATCAAAGGTCGAATAACTTCTAAACCATTTTCTGCTGTGTATTTAGGAGGCATTGACCTCATTGTTCCATTATAAAAAAAGTTCATAAAAAATGATTCCATTGCATCATCTAAATGATGTCCAAGAGCAACTTTGTTATATCCTTGTTCTTGTGCAGTTGAGTATAAATATCCTCTTCTCATTCTTGAAAAAAATGAACAAAAAGATGAATTTTTTCTGATTTTTTCCCCTGCAAGTTCAAATATTTGTGTATCAATAATTTCATGGTCAATTCCATGCTCTTTGCAATGGTTACTTAAAAATTCAACTTGTTCGCCCATTCCATAAGTTACCGTTACTGCTTTAAATTCAAAATTATATGGGGCTACTTTTTTTATTCTATTTAAGGCGTGAATTAGCGTTAATGAGTCTTTCCCACCTGAAAATCCCACTAAAATTCTATCACCTTCTTTTATTAATCCATATTCTGCGTTAGTTTTTCCAACTATTGTAGAAATTTTTTTACTTAATTCAACCAATATATTATTCCTATAAATTTTTTCGTGATTATATCAAAAAAGTTCTCAAAAGCTTTTTTAATGTATAGTATAGAATATATAAATAATATTTTTTACCCTATTTTTAGATAAATCATATATAATTTCATAAATAATACATAAAGACTCAAAATGACCCTATTAGAAGAAAAAGAGCTAAGACAAAAAATCACTGACACAATTCTGCCACTTGCTATGAATATGACCGAAGATAAAATTAGAACTATCATTGTAGCTGTTGAAAAAGACAATAAAGATCTTCAAGAAGGTTTTGGAGCAATGCTTTTTGAGCAAATAATGGTTCAAAAAAACAATAGATTAAGAAGAAATATTTAACAACTATATAAAAAAGAAAGGTACTTATAATGAGAAACTTTATAAGTTATGATGAATCAATTAATATATTAAATAATTTAAATATATCAAAAATAACTACTGAAAAACTTTTTATTACAAATACAATTGGAAGAGTAATCGTAAATGATGTAATAGCAAATCATAATAATCCAGAATTTTTAACATCTGCAATGGATGGTTATGCAATAAAATTTGAAGATATAAAAAATGAAAATATAAAAATAATTGCAAAAAATCCTGCTGGAACTGTTGTTGAAATGGAAGTTGAAACAAATACTTGTATTAAAACTTTTACAGGTTCATTAATGCCCAAAGGAAGTGATACTTTAGTTCCTATTGAAAATGTTGAAGTTACCCTTGATAAAATCAAAATTATCAAAGAAGTACCTTTTGGATTTGCAGTTAGAAATATTGGTGAAGATTATAAAAAAGATGAAGTTTTAATCAAAAAAGGAACAGTAATCGGGTTTGCAGAAATTGGAGTATTAGCTTCACTTAATATTTCGCAAATTGAAGTAATTATTAATCCAACAATTGCAATTGCAAGTACAGGAAGTGAAATTTTAGATTTGGGCGAAACTCAAACAAATAACTCACAAATTAGAAGTTCAAATCATTTAACATTAGAAGCTTTATTTAAAAGTAATGGTGCAAATACTATTCAAATGGGTGTTGTAAAAGATGATATGGATTCAATTACAAAATTAATCGAAACTGCTTTATTAACGGCTGATATTGTCGTTACAACAGGTGGTGTTTCTGTTGGAGATTATGATTTTGTTCAAGATGTTATAAAAGATAAATTAAAAGCAGAAGTTTTATTTCATGGGGTTAATTTAAAACCAGGAATGCATATTTTATTAGCAGTAAAAGATAATAAAATAATTGTTGCACTGCCTGGTTTTGCCTATTCTTCGATGGTTTGTGCAATGCTTTATGTTTTACCTTTGATTTATAAATTTAGAAATTCTAATGAAAAACTTCCTATTGTAAAAGCTAAAATCAATCAAGATTTTCCTAGATTTCAAGCAAAAACAATTTTTACAGCTTGTAATGTTGAGTATAAAAATGGCGAATATCAAATAAATTTTGATGGGAAAAAAAGTGGAACAAGTGCAATATTAACAAATATGCTAGAAAGCCCTGCTTTATTAATACAAAAAGAAAATAGCGAAAATATTAAAGCAGGAGATTTAGTAGATATTTTACTATTAAACAATCTAAAATAAATGAATAAAAACTTATTTTATATTCTTATGGTTTTTGCCATGATATTTTGGGGCGCTTCTTGGATTAGCACCAAAGTTCTTACAAACTATGTAAATGAATATGAATTAGTTTTTTTACGAATGGGAATTTGTTTTATTACAATGTTTCCAATAATTTACTTTTATAAACTCTCTTTTAAACTGGATATTAAATCTTTTTTCTTAATTTTAATAGCTTCATTTGTTTTAACATCTTATAGTATTTCTATGTTTATAGGTCTAAAACATGGAAGTGGTGGATTTGGTGGTGCTTTAGTTACAACATTGATTCCTATAAATACTTTTATTTTAGTTGCTATTTTAAATAAAAAAACTATTAGTTTAAAACACTCATTTGCTTTAATTCTTGGAGCTTTTGGGGTTTTAAATATGCTTAATATTTGGAATTTTGATTTAAGTGAGATATTCTCAAAAGACACTTTATATTTTTTATTAGCTTCTATTTTATGGCCCATTTTAACAATTATCACAGCAAAAGCCACAAAAATAAATGCTTTTGTTTTTACTTTTTATACTTATATAATTTCAAGTTTTGTTCTTTTTATATTTTTTGTAGATACAAGTATATTTGAAAAAGTTGTAAATCTTGATTTTATTTTTTGGTTTAATTTGTTTGTAATTACAATTTTAAGTACAACTTTTGCCACTTCTATTTATTTTATAGGAGCTTCAAAACTAGGAGCAAAAGAGGTTTCATCTTTTATCTTTTTAGTTCCAGCAACCGCACTTATAATTGGAGCAATATTTTTAGATGAAAAAATCACTTCTAATACTATAATTGGAACAATTTTTACGATAATTGCTATTTATATTTTAAATAACTTAAATTTATTTAAGTTATTTAAAAAGTAAGAATTTATTTAATAGTTTTTCTTTCTAAATAAGATTTTACTAAATTATATGAAATTAAAATGAGTATTAACAAACTAGAGATTTGAGTATAAATAGAACTTTCTTCTGAATATGTACTAAACTTTAAAATATTTAATTCAGAAAAAAACATATCATATAAAAACCCAAATAAAAACGATAATATGGCTATTGTTGCAAGATAAATTATCAAAGAAGTTTTCCCTAAAAGTTTATAAACAACACTCATAGTAACAGCACTTGTTGCAGGTCCTGCTGTTAAAAAAATAAATGCAGCTCCTCCACTCATTCCACTTAACATAAAAGCAGCAGCCAATGGCAATGAAGCTGTTGCACAAACATATAAAGGCATTGAAAATAAAATAATTATAATATATGTTAAAAATTGATTCTCAAATAATAAAGAACTATATTCTTTTGGTACAAAAGTAGTAAAAATAGCACCTAAAATAAGTCCAATAAATAGAGGATTTACCATATCTTTTGCTAGTGTTATATAAGCATAACTAAAAACTGCTTTTATTGAAAAAGATTTTTTTTCTTCTTTTGAAGAACCGCAAGCGCAATGATTAGTACAAGATGATTCTTCTTTAATTTCTTGTATTTTTTTATCATCTTTTTCTACAAAGTTTTGAATTAAACCCACAACAATTGCAATTATTATAGAAGAAATTACTCTAAAAACTGTAAAAACCAATCCAAAAAAAGAAAAAGTTGGTAAAATAGAATCAACACCTGTTATTGGAGTTGAAATCAAAAAACTCTGAACAGCTCCTTTACTTGCACCTTCTTTTCTTAAACTTTGAGCCAAAGGAATAACAGAACAGGAACAAACAGGAAGAGGAATTCCAAAAAGAGTAGCTTTAATTACTGAACCAATTGAGCTTTTTCCTAAATGTTTTGAGATAAAATCATCAGGAACAATCTGTTTTAAGATTCCAGCTAATAACAATCCAATCAATAAATATATAGACATTGCATCTAAAAGTAACAAAAAATTATTTGCTAAAAGTTCAAATTTTTCCATTTATTCCTCAATTAAAGTTTTTGTAGTAATCGTTTTTTTTGGTTTAACACCCAAATATAAAAACTCTTCTGCTCTTTTTATTAAATTTGCATTTCCAGTACTTAATTTATTCATAGCACTATCATAAGATTTTTGAGTTCTATTTAAATTCAGCCCAATATCTTCAATATCAGCTACAAAACCTGCAAATTTATCATACAAATCTGCTGCTTTTTTAGAGATTAATTGAGCATTTTCATTTTGGTGTTCATTTCTCCAAATATTCTCTATTGTTCGTAAAGTAACATATAAAGTTGAGGGAGAAACTAACATAATATTGTGTTCAAAAGCCATTTTAAACAAACTATCATCATTTGAAGTAGCTAAGATAAAAGCTCCCTCAATAGGAATAAATAATAATACAAAATCTAAAGTACTAACACCTTCTAAAGCTTCATATTTTTTAGAACTTAAGCCTTTTATATGAGAAGTTACTGATTTTATTAAATCCTTACAAGCATTTTCTTTATCTATTTTATCATCAGTTTTACAATAAGATAAATAAGAATTTAAAGATACTTTTGAATCAATAATAATATCTTTTTTAGATGGTAAATGCACAATTACATCAGGTTTTAATCGTCTTCCATCTTCATCATTAAATGAACCTTGAACTGTGTACTCTTTCCCCTCGCGAAGCCCTGTTTGCTCTAAAATTGAAGATAAAATCATTTCTCCCCAATCACC
>JAIELU010000253.1 GCA_019752775.1 Campylobacterales bacterium
AGATGCCAAGGGGGCCGCCATCATGTACATATTGTTGTAATAGAGCGTTTATGAAAAGTATGAAATTAATGAAAAGATTTAAAATAATTAAAATTTCTATCAATTTTTTATTTCTAACAATCAGAATGAATTTTATTATTTCCAAAATCTTCAAAGTGAAATTCTTATTGAGGATTTGATTGAATATATAAATAAAAAGTTTTCTATAATACTTGATAGTTTCAATATTATTCAAAAAGAATCTTATGAAGATTTAAAAAAAGAGTATTTAGAAAAAGCTTTTAAAAATAAACTTGAAAATTTCAATATAAAAAATGATTATAGTTTTAAAATTTATTTATGTTATGTATTAATTATTATTTCTTGTTTTACTTTTTATTTATACGATAATCAAATAAAAAATGAAGAAAATGAAACTAAAATAACAGAAGAAAATCAAGTTGACAAACTAAAAAGAGAGCATTTCTTTACTTCTATTTTTTTAGACTTTAAAAATATAATTGAATTATTGGAAAAATATAACTTAAATCTAAAATCATTTGAATACAAAGATAATAAACAAAAAATTGTATTTTTATCTTATGTAAAATCTGATATTTACTCTTTTTTTAATGAATTAAAAGATAACTTAATTACTCAAGAAGTTAATTATTTTGAGAATGAAAAAAATTATGAAGCAGTGATTTATGTTAAATTATCTAAATAAAAAATTTATAGATAGCTCATTAAAAGCTAAAATGGAGTTATATTTACTTCCTTTATTGATTTTGTATCTTTGTTATTTTCTAGGCTTTAATTTAAATGAAAATTTAGAAAATGAAGAAATAAAAGCTAAAATTGATTTAAACTATTCAAATAAAGAATTCAAAAACTCATTTTTAGATTTATCCTCAAATATTGAAGAATATGCTTCAAAAAATCAAATAATAATTTTTACACTGACAAATAATAAGAAAGTTTTTATTATAAAGGCAAAAGCAAATTTAATTAAAATAGAAAACTTTATTAAAAAAATAGAAAATTTAAATAATTTCTCAAAAATAAAAACTTTGACTTTAAATAAGGTTGATTCTGACAATTATTTATTTGAAATAGAAGTTGATTTTAATAAATTTTATATTAAAAAAAGAGATAAAGATACCGAGATTGAAGAAATAAAACCAAATGTACTAATTATAAATAATGAAAAAACAAAAGAGTATAAAATAAATGGAATTATCTCAGAGTATGCTTTTATAAATGAAATTTGGCTTAAAAAAGATGAAAAAATTGATGATTTAATACTTACAAAAATTGAAAAAGATTTTGTAGTATTAGAAAATAAAGATAAAAAAATAATATTAGAGTTAAACAATGAATAATATATTAAAAACCTTAATTGATTATTCTTTATTTGAAAAATATGATAAAGATTATTTTATAAATAATAAGATTTTACCACTTTCTGAAAATGATATAAGCATAAAAATGGTTGTTTGTAAAAGCTCAAAATTAGAAACTATAAAAAATGATTTTAATAAAGTGATTAGTTTTATTGAGATTGAAGAGTTAGAACTCCTTTTTATGATAAGTCATATTGAGAAAAAAACTTTATTATATTCTTTGGCATTAAAAGCAATTTCACAAAATAGTTTTGAAAAATATATAGATAAGTTTTTACAAGAATTATTATCTTTTTCTATAAACTTAAGAGCAAGTGATATTCATCTTGAACAATACAAAGATGTGATTTTATTTAAATTTAGAATAGATGGAAGATTAAAAACTTTTTTTGCTTTTAATTGCGAGTTTTTTAAACTAATTTCCTCTTATATTAAATTAATTTCAAATTTAGATATGACGCAGATTCGCTTGCCACAAGATGGAAGATTTGCATTAAATATAGAAGATAAAAAGTATGATTTCAGAGTTTCAACGATGCCAACCCTTGAAGCCGAATCTATAGTTTTAAGAATTTTAGATAATAAAAATATAAATAAAAATCTTCAAACTTTAGGAATATCTTTAAATCTATTTGAATTATTAAGCCAAGCATTAAAATTAACCCAAGGCTTAATACTAATTTCAGGACCTACTGGAAGTGGAAAAACTACAACTTTATATTCAATTTTACAAGAGCTAAATTGTGAGGAAAAAAAGATAATTACTGTTGAAGACCCAATAGAATATAAAATTGACTCAATTTGCCAAATTCCAATAAATAGTAAAATAGGACTAAGTTTTGAATTGGTTTTAAAAAATATTTTGCGTCAAGATCCAGACATCATTTTTATAGGAGAAATTAGGGATAAGTTTTCCTTGGATATTGCATTACAAGCTTCATTAACAGGGCATTTAGTGATTGCTAGTATCCATGCTAATAATGCAGTAGAAACAATTTTAAGACTTATAGATTTACAAGCTGACCCATTTTTAATTTCAAGTACATTAAAACTTGTAATGGCTCAACGATTAGTTTTAAATTATTGTACTTTTTGCGATTCACAAGGATGTCAAAAGTGTAATTATACAAAATATTATGATAGAACTATAATAGCTGAAATTCTAAAAATAGATGAAATAATATCTTCAATGATATTTAAAAAATCAGATATAAATGAACTAAAAGATTATCTCGAAAAAATAAATTTTAAGACAATAATAGATGATGGAAAACAAAAAGTTGAACAAAAACAAACTTCACTTGAAGAAGTTTATAAAGTAGCTAGTTTTTGATGAAAAAATATAAAATAAAATATCAAGATAAAAATGAAATTAAAGAGCTTATTTTTGAAACAAAAGATTTATCAAATGAAAAACTACCCTCTAATATTGTTGAAATAAAAGAGTATAAAAACTATTTTGATTTTGTTTTATTTAGAAAGAAAAGAGTAAATGATAAAAAGTTAAATCTACTTTTTTATGAATTAAATTTAATGTTGCAAGCAAATATAAATCTTAGTGATGCCCTTGATATTTTGATTAAAAATAAAAAAGATAAAAATATTATTGCTTTCTTAGAAGTCCTAAAATACAGCTTTTCAAATGCAAAACCAATAGAAAAAAATTTAGATGAATTTAAGATAAATAATTTAGTTGTATCATTTCTGAAAATCTCACAAGATAATGGGAATATTGCTTTAAATATAAAAGCTTTGAGTAATTTGTTACTTGAAAATTATGAGATAAAAAAAGCATTTATAAAAGCTATTTCTTATCCGATACTTTTAATTATAAGTTTTATTTTATCTTTAGTATCAATATTTCTTTTTGTTATTCCAAAGTTTAAAATGATTTTTAGTCAAACTTCTACTGAATTACCACTTGCAACAAAAATTTTATTAAAAACTCAGTATATTTTAGAAAATTATTTTGCAGTAATAGTTTTAGTTTTTTGTTTGTTAATTATTCTTTTTTTGTATTTATATAAACATCATAAAAAGTTTAGTTATTTTATAGACAAGTTTTTAATAGCAAATATGTTTCTAATCAAAGATATTTATTTAAATATGCAATTATATAAACTCTTTTTAGTTATGGATATTATGTTGAAATCAAATTACGAATTTCACAAAGCTTTCATTTCTTCAAAACTTTTATTAAAAAACAAATATCTATTAGATAAAATGCATCTAATTGATAATTTATTGCAAAACGGAAAAAGTATCAATGACTCTTTTTTTAAAACACAAATATTTGATGATATTGTTTTGAATCTAATAAATACAGGAGAAGTTTCAAACTCTTTGTGTATTACAATAGAGGAAATAAAAAAGATTTATAAAAATAGATTTAATGATAAAATGAATTTGCTAACATCGCTTATACAACCCATATTTTTGATTGTAATTATGGGTTTAATACTTTGGATTGTATTAGCGATTTTTATGCCTATATGGGATATGGGAAATATGATAAAAGTTTGAAAAGGAGGTTACTTTGATTAGCTGTTACATCAAAAAAGGAAATAAGCTTAATGTTCTTGAAGGAGTAGAATCTCTTGAAAGTCTTGAAAGCAATGATGATAAAAATAACGTAATTTGGATTGATATGCTTCTTCCAAATATTGAAGAGATTAGAGCAGTTGAAAATATGTTTGATATGAAATTTCCTACAAAACAAGAAAGTGAAGAAATTGAGCTGAGTTCTAGATATTGGGAAGAAAATAATAGAATAGAAATAAATAGTTATTTTTTAATAAATGACAATAATTCAGCTTTCAATGAAACAGTATCTTTTATTTTACAAGGAAATCTTTTAATATCTGTAAGATATAAAAAGTTGCAAAGTTTTAATACATTTACAAAAAAACTTTTAATTTCACCAAGGGAGTTTAAAACGGGTTACTCGATTTTTTGTCAAATTATTGATATTAGAATTGATGCTGATGCTGATACAATTGAGAATTTATCAAAAGAGATAACAAAAATAAGAAAACATGTATTTACTGATTATTCAAATGATGATGAAGAGATTCTTGAAAAAATTTCTACATTTGAAGATTTAAATATGAAAATTAGAGAGAACTTAACAGATAAACAAAGAATATTAAATTCACTTTTAAAATCACAAAAATTTGTGGATGATAAACATGAATTACCAATTATGTTGAAGGATATTAAGTCATTAATTGACCATACTAATTTTAATTTTGAAAGACTTGATTACTTACAAAATATCTTTATTGGTATTTTAAGTATTGAACAAAATAAGGTTATAAAAATATTTACAATTGTAAATGTAATTTTCCTTCCACCTACGCTTATTGCCAGTATTTACGGAATGAACTTTGATCTTATACCTGAATTACATTGGGAATATGGATATGTAATATCTATTATTCTTATGGTAATTTCATCAATTACTCCAATCTTAATTTTTAAGAAAAAAGGTTGGATTTAATATTAAAAGTTATATAAAAAAATTTTAAAGGAAAAATATTTTATGAGTAATGAAATAGAATTTGAAAATGCCATAAAAACAATGTTAGAACATATTGGAGAAGATATAAATCGAGAGGGTTTAATTGATACTCCCAAAAGAGTAAGAAAAGCTTATGAATTCATGTGTAGTGGGTATAAACAAGACCCAAAAGAAATTATTCAAAAAGCTTTGTTTACTTCTACAAATGATGAAATGGTTGTGGTAAAAGATATAGAGTTTTACTCTTTTTGTGAACATCACATGTTACCTATTATTGGAAAAGCTCATGTGGCATATATTCCAAATGGAAAAGTTATTGGACTTTCAAAAATTCCGAGAGTTGTAGATGTATTTGCAAGAAGATTACAAATTCAGGAGCAATTAACTGAGCAAATTTGTGATGCTTTAAACGAGCATTTAAAACCAAAGGGTGTTGCAGTTATGATTGATGCAAGACATATGTGTATGGAAATGAGAGGAGTTGAAAAGATTTGTTCAACTACTGTAACTTCAGCTTTAAGAGGATTATTTAAATCAAACAAGGGAACTAAAGATGAGTTTTTGTCAATAGTTGCTCAATCACTTCATAAATAAGTCAATAGAATTTTCTATTGATTTATTATTTAAAAAATATTAATTTCACTTTTATCTGTAGTTCTTTCTAACCTTGTTGGAAGCCTTTTCTTTTCTTTTTTTAGTTCATTATCAATTTTTTGTTGATAGTTTTTACTAACTGCTAAAAAGGCAATTCTTTCTTTATTGTCTAAGCCATCACTCGTTGGTTTATTAATAACCGTAAGAGGATCAATTGCTGTTCCATTTTTATATAAACCTAAGTGTAAATGTGGACCTGAACTTAATCCTGTATTTCCAACATATCCTATTAGTTCACCCTTTTTAATATTTATACCTTGTTTAACACTTTTTGCAAAATCACTTTGATGAGCATATAGTGTTTTATAGCCATTATTATGATTTATAATGGTAGTTTTTCCATAACCACCTTTTATTCCAAGAAATTCTATTTTTCCATCTGCTGCTGAGTATATTGTTCTTCCAACTGGTGCAGAAAAGTCTGTTCCTAAATGGGCCCTATATCTTTGTAAAACAGGATGCCATCGTTTATTTGTAAATTCACTTGATATTCTATTAAAAGTTACAGGAACTTGAAAAAAATAAGATTTTGTAAATCCTGTACCTTTTTCATCATAATATTTGTCATCTTTTGGGTTTTTAAATCTAAAATAAGAAGTTCCATCTATTTGAACCATTGCAGCTTTTAAATCAGGCATTCCAAGTGGACGTCCAAGATAAGCTTTTTGAGAATACTCTAAGGCAATAAAATCACCTTTTTGCATTTTTCTAAAATTCACACCTTCTGTAAAAATTGATTTTAAAAGAGCTGCCAAAGTTACATCTCCTGTTGCTTTTGAAATATCATAAGATACGGATTCTGTAATTTCAATAGCTACTGTTTCTGTATATTCTGTATAATTTATAGGTAAAGTTTGAAATTGATATTTATTGT
>JAIELU010000105.1 GCA_019752775.1 Campylobacterales bacterium
AAGCTATAATAAAAGAGTTATTATAAAAAATGAATAATAATCTTACAGCCTTATATAAAAGAAGTTTTATTGAGGCTGTAATTCTTGCAAATAAAGAATTACATACTTACCTAAATACAAATCTATCTTTAAATGATTATGAATATACAAATATCACTGGTTTTGGTGGTGATAATTCTTTAAAAATGGATTTAATTGCAGAAAATATTTTTATAAAATATCTAGAAATTTTTGGAAATATTTATTCTGAAGAGTGTGGATTAAAAACTACAAATAAAGAGTTTACAATTGTTATTGACCCACTTGATGGAAGTAATAATTTTTATTCTAATTTACCATATTATGGAACTTCTGTTGCTTTACAAAAAGATGGAACAACAATAGCTGGTTTTGTGACAAATTTAGTATCTTCAATTATAAAATATAGAGCATTTGATGATGAAATAAAATATTTTTCTCTTATGAAAAATGAAGAAATTATACCTATACATACAGAAAAAACAAAGATTTCAGTTTTTGAAAGAGCTTATGAATATCCAATAATTTGTCAAAAATTATCAAAAAATAATATAAAATTTAGATCTTTAGGTGCAGTTGCTTTGTCTTTAAGTGATGCCCAAAATTACGATTTTGTATTGTATTGTGGCAATATACGAGAGTTTGATATTGCTGCATCTTTATATATTTTTAAAGATTTATATATTTATAAAACAGATAAATCTTTATTGCTTTCAAAAAATAAGCAAAAATTTGATTTAGTTAAAGAATTTATTAAAGAAGTTTAGGTTATAACTCCACCATAAATAAATTATACTAGGGAAAAATTATATGTCTTTAATTATTACTGATGAATGTATCGCTTGTGATGCATGTAGAGGAGAGTGTCCAAATTACGCTATTGAAGAGGGTGATCCAATTTATGTTATTGACTCTGATAGATGTACTGAGTGCGTAGGGCATTATGAAGAACCTTCATGTATTGAGGTTTGTCCAGTTGACTGTATTATAATTGATCCAGATAACCAAGAGACTATGGAAGAGTTGAAGTTCAAGTATGAACAATTAATGGAAGAAGAAGTTTAATGTCTAAAGTAACAACTATTATCGACATTGGGTCTAACTCAATGCGTATGGTTGTACTACAAAAAAGTAGCAGGTTTGCATTTAATTTAATAAATGAAACAAAAAGCAGAGTTAAAATATCTGAGGGCTGTTACGAAAATAATGGAAACTTACAAGAGATTCCTATGCAAAGAGCATATGAATCATTAAAATCTTTTTTAAATATATCTACAGCTTTAAAATCAAGAAAAATTATTTGTGTTGCAACATCAGCCTTAAGGGATGCTCCAAATGCTAATGTGTTTATTTCTAGAATCTCAAAAGATTTAGGATTAAATATAAAAGTAATTGATGGCGAAAAAGAAGCATATTATGGTGGCGTTGCTGCTTTAAATTTACTTCATGATGATACTTTTGTAACTGTTGATATTGGTGGTGGTTCTACTGAATTTTGTTTTATAAATAATGGAAAAGTAGAAAAATCAATATCTTTAAATATAGGAACAGTTAGAATAAAAGAACTTTATTTTAATAAAAATGATGTTGAAGGCGCTAAAAAATATATTTTAGATAATTTAAAAAAGATTTCAGAATTAGAGATAAAAATTCCGAAAAAAGTTGTAGGAATTGGAGGAAGTATTAGAGCTTTGTCAAAGATTGTAATGACAAAAAATCAATATCCTTTAGATGTATTGCATGAATATATGTACAAAGTAAGAGATGAAATTAGTTTATTTGATAAAATATCAATAGCTAAAAATAATGATGATTTAAAATCATTTGGTGTAAAAAAAGATAGATTTGATACCATAAAAGAGGGCGCATTTATCTTTAAAACTATTTTAAAAGAATTAGATATAGATGAGGTTGTTACTTCGGGTGTTGGAGTAAGAGAAGGCGCTTATTTAGCTGATTTATTAAGAACTTCAAATCATAAATTTCCAGAAAACTTTAATGTAAGTGTTAGAAGTTTGCTGGATAGATTCCAAATTGACGAAAAACAAAGTGCTTATTTAGGAAACAATGCAAAAAAAATATTTGATGTTTTAAGACCAATACATAATTTAGATAATAAGTGCAGAAGTTTATTAGTAATATCTTCAAAACTTCATTCTATTGGTTCAACACTAAATTTTTATAAATCAAATGATAATGCATTTGATTTTATTTTAAATGGCTTAAATTATGATTTTTTACATACTTCAAGGGTTCTTGTAGCTCATACAATTAAATTTTCAAAAAAATCACTTCCTACAAAAAATGATATTTTAAAATATGAAGAGCTTTTACCATCTTTAGAAATTATGCAATGGATGTCTTTTATGATTTCTTTAAATATTGCAATAAATCAAGATTTATCAAGACCAAAAGTTGAATATATATTAGAAAATAATACTTTACAAATAGCTTTATTAAATAAATCATTTTTGATTGAATCAAATATTGATAAATTAGAAAGTCCTGAAGATTTAAATATAAAGATATTATGATGAAAAAAATAGTTTATAAACTTTTTTTAGTAATTATTTTTATACTAAGAAAAATGCCAAGATCTTTAAGAAGAGCCTTTTTTAGGTTTATAGCTACTTGTGGATATTTATTCGCAAAAAAAACAAATAGAATAATAAAAACAAATTTAGATTTTGTTTTTGGAAATACTTTATCAGATTTAGAAATTAAAGATATTCAAAAATACTCTTATTTTAATATGATTTTATGGGTTCAATCACTTATAGAAAACTTAGATGTTACAGACGAAGAGCTTAAACAAACAGTTGAAATAGAAAATGCACATATAATTGAAGATTTAAAAAAACAGAATAAACCAATTATTTTAATCTCAGCTCATTATGGAAATATTGAGATGCTTAGTTGTTATATAAATAAATTTATAATACCTTTACATCAAGTAGCTAGAGAATCAAATTTTGAAGAAATTGATGAGTTTATAGTAAAAGCTAGAGAAGCTTCAGGAAGTAAAATTATTTTTAAAACAGGGGCTTTAAAAAAACTGGTAAAAGCGATGATTAAAAAAGATGCAGTTTCTTTGTTAATTGATCAAAATATTAATTCAAAAGATGGAGAAGAAGTAGATTTTCTAGGAAAAAAAGCTTATCAAACATCTTCAAGTGCTAGCTTAGCTAGAAAATTTGATGCATATATCGTGCCACTTGCCATTTTTAATCAAGAAGATTATACATACAAAATAAAAATATATGATCCTATTATTCCTGTTAAAACAGATAATGAAAAAGATGATATAAAAATAATTTCACAATTAGAAGCTAATGCAATATCTGCTATAATATATGAAGATAAAAAACAATGGTTTTGGCCTCACAAAAGGTTTAAAAGTCATTATAAAGAGATATATGAAAAGAATTTTAATAATAAGTGACGGCAAAGCAGGTCACTTAAATCAATCCATAGCTTTTTGTAAAATTAAAAATATTAGTTATGATATTCTCGAAGTAAAATTTAAATCAAGATTTTATAAACTTTTATCTTATGTTTTTGATAGATTTGATTTTTTTACAGACTCTTTATTTGAAGAACATAAAAATTATTATCCAGAATTTTATGATGCAATTATTAGTACTGGTTCTGGAACTTATTATTTTAATAAGTTAATTGCTCAAAAATATAACAAAAAATCAATTGCTCTAATGCTTCCAAAATCGTATAAATACTCAAATTTTTATTATATAATCGCGCAAGAACATGATCATCCTATTTTGTTAGATAATTTATTGGCTGTTCCTCTAAATCTGTCATATTCAAGCCCAAAAGGTTATATTAAAAAAATTGAAGATAAAAAATCTCTTGCTGTGATAATTGGTGGAGATAATGGTGTTTTTTCAATGTCTTATCATAGTATAAAAGAAAAATTAGATGAGATTTTTAAAAAGTATCCCGATTATTTAAAATACATTACTACTTCAAGAAGAACATCATCTACTATTGAATCTTTAATTAATGAATATACTTTTGATTATAAACTTATTTATTCAAAAGAACCAAATATAAATCCAATCGGTGATTTTATAGCTGTTTGTGATGAGTTTTTTATTACTATTGATTCTACTTCGATGTTAAGTGAAGTAAGAGCAAATTCTGATGCAAAAATAAATATAATTGAATTAAAGTCAAAAAAAGAGAATACAAAATATCATAAATTAGCATCTATAATTAATGATATGGATGAAAAGTTAGATTTTGCAAAAATATTAAAAAGAGTAAAAATTTAAAGGAAAAACATTGAATAAAAAAATATGTATAGTTGGACTAGGCTATGTAGGACTTCCTCTAGCACATGCATTTTCAGAAAAATATCAAGTAGTAGGTTTTGATATAAATAAACCAAGAGTTGATGAGCTAAATAGTGGATTTGATAGAACATTGGAATTAACAAGTGATGAAGTAAATGAATCAATAAAAAATGGAATGATTTATACAACAAATTCAGAAGATATAAAAGATAGTAATATCTATATTGTTACAGTTCCCACTCCAATTGATAGTACTAATAGACCTGATTTAACACCTTTAATTAAATCTTCACAAACTATTGGAAAAGTATTAAAAAAAGATGATATTGTAATATATGAATCTACGGTTTATCCAGGTGTAACAGAAGAAGTTTGTGTTCCTGAATTAGAGAAAGAATCAGGAATGATTTTTAATAAAGATTTCTTTTGTGGATATTCTCCTGAAAGAATTAATCCCGGTGATAAAGAACATACAGTTACAAAAATACTTAAAATAACTTCTGGTTCAAATCCAGAAATTGCAATAGTTGTTGATGAACTTTATAAATCAATCATAACAGCAGGAACTTATAAAGCAAGTTCGATAAAAGTAGCAGAAGCTGCAAAAGTAATCGAAAATACTCAAAGAGATGTAAATATTGCACTTATAAATGAGTTGGCACTAATTTTTGATACTATGAATATTAATACAAATGATGTAATAGAAGCAGCTGCAACTAAATGGAATTTTATTAAATTAAAACCAGGATTAGTGGGAGGACACTGTATTGGTGTAGATCCATATTACCTAACTTTTAAATCAGAAGAATTAGGTTATAAACCAAATCTAATTTTAGGTGCAAGACAGATAAATAATGGAATGGGTAAATATATTGCAGAAAAAACAATCAAACTTATGATTAAAGCTGGAAAAATAATTAAAGATTCAAATATTTTAATCATGGGATTAACTTTTAAAGAGAATTGCCCAGATATTAGAAATACAAAAGTAGTTGATATTATAAAAGAATTAAAAGATTATGGCGCTAATATTGATGTTTATGAACCTTGGATTGATGAAAAAGACAAAGGTTATTATAATTATAACTTTGTAGAAAATCCATTTGAAAATACAAAAAGATATGACTCAATAGTTGTAGCTGTGGGACATGATAAATTTAAATCACTAAGCCAAAAAGAGTATGATAATATAATTAATGGTGAAAAAATTATTATTGATGTTAAAGGAATTGTTCCTAATCCTACTTGGAAATTATAATATATGAGAATTGTGCAGTTATTACCTGAACTAAATGAAGGTGGAGTTGAACGAGGTGTTGTTGAACTAAACCGAGAATATGTCAAACTTGGAATTGAATCATATGTTATTAGTGCAGGTGGAAAACTTGAAAATCAAATTAATCTTGATGGTGGAACTTTTGTAAAATTTGATGTTTGTAGTAAAAATATTTTTACTGTCTTTTCAAGAATTAATGGACTAAAAAAGATTTTAAAAGATTTAAAACCAAATATTATTCATGTAAGAAGTAGAGTTCCAGCTTGGCTTGTCTATTTTGCAAATAAAAGTTTGCAAATAAAAGTAGTTAGCACAGTTCACGGTTTTAATAGTGTTGGTTTTTATAGCTCAATTATGCAAAAAGCAGATGCAGTTATATGTGTTAGTAATAGCATAAAAGAGTATATTCAAAAACATTATCAAACGCCAGAGTCTAAAATAACTGTAATTCCAAGAGGAATTGATTTAGAACTTTTTAATGAAAAAAATATTGATAATAGTTTTATTGAAAATTTCAAAAAAGAGTTTAATTTAGAAAATAAATTTATAGTTTCAAGTATAGGAAGAGTTACTCAATTAAAAGATTATGAAACTTTTATAAAAGCTATTTTAATAGTTAAAAAAGAGCTTCCAAATATTGTAGGTTTAATAGTTGGTGGAGTAAGAAGTGATAAAGAGGATTATTTAAATTCTTTGAAAAATTTAATAAAAGAAGTAAATTTAGAAGAAAATATCATTTTTACGGGAAGCCAAAGTAAAATTGAACAAATTTATGCTTTAAGTGATGTTGT
>JAIELU010000087.1 GCA_019752775.1 Campylobacterales bacterium
AAATAGATAAACCAAGTAGTAAATGGCTTTTGGATTTATTAAAAGATAAAAAACTACAAGTTAGTATAAATGAGAAAAAAGAGTATAAAGTAGCTGATATTGATACAATAATTCCAGATGAAAATATAATTATTACAATTAGAGGTTTTCAAGGAGATGAAAAGAATTTTCTTATTAATTCATTTAAAATTTCTGATATGAATATGGAAAATAGAGCTTTACTTTTAATAAATGAAATAGCAATTAATTATGAAAAAAATGAAAATAAAGAGAGTTCAAAAACCTTAATAAAAAGTATTGAATTTCAAGAAAAAGAGAGTATTTTTAATATCAAGAATTTACTAATTAACTCAAGTTATGAAAAAAATGATATAAATATAAATACAAAAAGTGACTTAAGTTTTGAAGAATTAACAACAAAAAACTTTAATTTTGAATCTGTAAATCTTAAAAATACATCTTTATCATTTAATATTAATAATTTACCAATAAAAAAACTTGATGAGATTGGTTTATATTTAAAAGATAAAAGATATGAAGAGTATCTTAAATCTTTGGCTCAAAGTGGTCTAGAAATACAATCAAGCGGGAATGCTTCAAATTATTTAGTTAATCAACAAAGAATTTTGGATACTTTGAAATTTAATTTAAGTTTTAAATTAAATAAAAATATGGTGGAAAATGAACCAAAAGATGTTACTGATATATTTGAAGATGTAAAATTAACAGTTGATTTAGATGCTATAACTGCACAAAATTTAAAAGGCTTTTTAGATTTAAAACAAAACTCAAATATAAGTTTTATAGATATTGATAATAATCTAAAAAGATTTGAAGTGCTTTTAAAAGAAGATGGTTTATATGTAAATAATCAAAAAGTTTTAGAAAAAAATGAGTTAGCAATTCCCTCTGAAGATAATACTTTTCAAGAAGATGTAAATAATGAAAGTATTGAGAATAATCAAAATACAAGTGATGATTTAACAATAAAAAAAGTATCACAAAAAAGTTTAACTTATAATTACAAACTTTTAGATGACAATCTTTTAGAACTTAATATAAAATATTCTCCTTCTTTAAAAGTTGTTTCAAGTGGAGGAATTTCAGTTTCTTTTCCTCAATTTACTGATTCTTCAAGAATTATTAAAAATACAACTACAAGTTTTGAAGTAATTAATTTTTATGAAGCAGGAAGTCAAATTTGGAATAGTGATTTACAACAAAATGTCGCTTCTACATATTTACTAGCAGAGGGTTGGGATAGTCACTGGACTGATAAAAAAGATAAAGAAATAACTATTATTATAGATGTAAAAGATTTAGAAACTTTAGAGTTATATTTAAGAGCAGGTGCTTTAAATGAAGTTGATACATCAGAAAAATTATCTGAAATTGTTCCTCAAACAGGAGAAATCGATCAACAAAGTTATCCAGTAGAAATCTTAGAAGTACCAATATTTAGAGTTAGATAATGAAAGAAAAGATATATCTTATTCCAGGGCTTATGACTGATAATAGGCTTTGGAGTAGAATAATTCCTCTTTTAGAAAATGATTATGAATTGGTACATACACCAATTCCTCATAGTGAAGATTTTGATGAAATTATTGATATATTATTTAATGAATTTAAAGAAGAAAAAGTAAATCTTTTAGGGTTTTCCCTAGGAGGATATATCGCATCATATTTTGCAATAACATATCCAAATAGAGTAAATAGACTTTTTACAGTTGCAGCTACTCCTGGAAATTCAACTGAAGCAGAGATTGAAAGAAGAAAACAAAAGTTTACAGTAATCGAACAAGAAGGTTTTTTAGGACTAAGTTGTGAAAAAGCAAAATCTTTAGTAGAAAAGCAAAATCAAAATGATGATGAGTTAATTAAAATTATTCAAGATATGTTTATGGAACTTGGAAAAGAGACTTTTATCTCTCAACTTACAAGTACTTTTTATCGAAAAGATTTATTTGAAGATTTAATAAACTTAAGTATTCCAATTTGGTTTTTTTATAGTAAAAATGACAGACTATTAAATAAAGAAGCTATTAAAAAATTACTTCTTAATAATCATAATATGAATATAATTTCTAGAGAAGGAACAAGTCATAATATTCCTTTGGAAGAACCAATGCTTTTAAGTACATATATAAAAGATTGGATGAAAGAGAGTTTTTAAAAACTCTCTTTTAAATAAACTACTTTTCAAAAACCTGTTCAAGTTTTTCAAGTTCTACAACAGGAGGATTTGGAAGCTCTGGAAATGCTTTTTGAACCATAGAAGTAATTGATTGAGGATAAATCCTAAAGTTTAGTTTTACAAGGGCTTTTAATGGATATTTTAAATCTTTAGCCAAATCATAACTTTCAACTCTTCTTGTTTTTGCAGGAATTCTGGTATCACTTAAAAGCTTCTCATATTTCCAAAACAGTAATCCCACAGAATTTCCATCTTTGTCGCCAAATACTTTCATAAATGGTCTTGCATCTATTTTTAAATCGCCATTTTCAGCTAGTTTACCACTTGAAAATACTATTTTGTTATTGGCATCGGTTATTGTAATATCAAGCCATAATTCTCTAAAATCTGCGACTCCTGTTGGTAAATGATGTCCAGCACCCACATTTTCAACACCCACATGAATTTGATTGTTTTTTATATCAACATCAAGTTTTGCTGATGTTCTTAAAAGTTGTAATACCTGTTCTTCATGGTTTTTATCTTTTAAACCAGCTAAAAAATGATTTGAACCGGCAAAATAGTGAACTTTTACATCTTTTTTAACAACTCCACCATCAGTTGAAACTCCACTTAATGGCTCAAACTTATCATCTTTTAAATATGTCATATGGCAATCTATACAAGATTTATTTTTTGTTTTATCTTCTTTGTTGTTATATGGTGAAGCTTCCCACTCTTTGAACGTAGATACTAGTTGTTTATTTGTGGTAGGTGAGGTTTCATCATGGCAAGATGCACAATATTTGCTTTCTTTGTACAAAGGTTTCATGTAACTATCTTTATGTACATTTGGTTTTGCATTTATAAATTTATGCCCCAGATATTTTCCCACAGTTGATTCATCATCTTCAAAAGGATATTTTTTTCTATTTGTAATATCTAAAGTATAAGAAGCATTTCCTTGGCTTGTGGTATCTGTAATTGTATGACAAGTAAGGCATGAAACTCCTTCTTCAAGTCTTGTATTTCCATGCTTTTCGAAAGTTTTTACTAATGTTTGGGCATTTGGCTCAAACAAAGTATTTGCTAAAAAATTATCATCCATTGCATGGCTTGTTCTTGTAAGTCCGGTTGTTAAAGCACTTGGATTATGACATCCCATACACCACTTTTTAAACTCACTTCCTTCAACTTCACCTGCAATTGATTCCATTACCATATAATATGGATTAGATTCTACTAGATTTTTATGGTTTGAATTTGCCCATTGATTAAAAATATCACTATGGCATGATTTGCATTTTGTTGAATTTGTCCAATCTTCATTGTGATAAATTACATCTTTTTGCGTTTTTAAGTTTAGAAGATTGTTTTCAATTTTAGTTTCACTATATAAAGGCATATTTATAAATGTAAGACCAAAAATTAACGCAACTAAAGACATATGTAGTTTTACTCTTTTTCTATGTGAAAAAAGGAAAATTAAAAGTACAAAAGAACCATATAAATGTATATTGAAGCTTATAATTCCAAAAATATCTCCACCTGTATTTCCTATAAAAAAAAGATAAATTCCACTTAACACAATCATCAATAAAACAAATCCTAAAATCCAACCACTAATGCTATTTACTTTTTTTATTACGATATATTTATAAGCGTGTCTATTCACAAAAGGAATAATATAAAAAATACAAAGAAAAATTGAAGTGAAAATATGAACAACAGATACAATTCTTAAGTTTTCCCATGAAATATTTAATATATCCATTTGTAAAATTCCACTTAAAAATATTAGAAGAATTAGAACTTTTATATTTAATATTTTCATTTAATAACCTTTGTATCTTTTGAATAGTCGACTATATTTCCTTCTAAAGTTTTTAAAAACTCTACAATTTCATCTATTTGTTGATCTGATAGATTTAATCCAACTTGATGTCTTCCCATTATTTCAACTGCTTCTCTTATTTTATCTACTGCGCCATTATGAAAATAAGGTGAAGTTTTTGTTACATTTCGCAAAATTGGAACTCTAAAAAATTGAGTGTTTGAGCGACCTAAATATCCACCTTTATTTTCAAAAGGAAAAGTTTCATCAATTATTTTAAAATCAGGTGGTGAACCCAAATTTGGTCGTAAATCATGAATTCCAGCAAAATGACGAAGAGGAAATCTTTGAACACTTTGACCTCCCACACTCATTCCTGTATGACAACCACTACATCCAAAATTCATAAAATTTACTAATCCTCTTTTTGCATCTTTTGAAATAGCTTCATTATTTCCTTCTAAAAATTCATCAAAGCTACTTCTTGTAAGTAAAGTTTTTACATAAACTGCTATTGCTTTTTGAATATTTATAAAAGTTAGGTTTTCTTGATTTTCATTTTTAAAAACTTTTTTAAAATCATTTATATATTTTTCATCATTTTTTAGTTTTTTTACAAGTTCATCAGCTTTTATATTCATTTTATGAGGAGCTTGTATTGAGTTGCTTATTTGTTGTTCTAAAGTTTTTATTTCACCATTCCATGTAAGATATTTAGCAAGGGAAGAGTTTAAAATAGTCATTGTGTTTAAATGATGTGGATTTGTAGCGCCTTTATAACCAATGGCTGTTGATAATCTATCTGTTCCACTTTCATCACTTAAATGGCAAACTACACAATTATTTGCATCTTTTATATCATTTGGTTGTTTTTTTGAAGTAATTGCGTTTAAAATAATTTTTTTATCATTAGCATTTTTACTAATCATATGACAAGTTGAACAGCTAATTGTGTTATCCAAAGATAATTTTGCATCAAAAAAAAGTTCTTTTCCTAAGGCTATTTTTTCTAAATTCATAGGATTATTTTCATCATCGCTTATTTTTAAAAGATCTTCATAGGTATTTGGAATCGCTTTTAATCCTTTTGCTTTTGCAGTGGCTCGAAGTTGTGCATCTGAATATGTTTTGAAATTTCTTTCTTTTGTAAGACTTGGTAAAAATAATAAAAATGTGATAAAAAGAAAAGCTACTATTATAACTTGTATGAAAGATTTCATTTTTTTCCTATATTTTGTTTTATGTAATACTTTACATCATAACAAAATTAGAAATAATAAAAATTGTAAAAAATCAAGTTTTTAAAAAATAAATAAAAAAAAGTAGATACAAACTCCCATAATAGAGCTAATACTCAAAGCTGTAAAAATAGCTTTTCCTATTTTCTTGTGTGAAGTTATATTTAGAGTATTCATTTTGTATTGTTTATAAGATGAAATAAATAAAAATAACCATCCCCCAACTGCTGCTATTGCTATTAAAATATGAATTATTAAAAAAAATAACATAAAATCATAGGAGATATTACTATATTTTGAATATTCTATAAATCCGCCTGAAATTCTAATACCAATTTCAAATATCACAACTATAAATAAAGTAACACCTAAAATCGCAGCTTGTGAAATAAAGTGTTTCTTGTAGTGCTTTTTTATTGCAAAAACTATGCTAATAGCCAGTAAAAAAGGCAATATAGCAAAATAAACAGTTGCTAAATCCAAATAAAAAGGAGCAGCTGTTCCTAAAAAACCCTTGGAAAAAAGCATTTATTTTAGTTTTTTAGCAGGAGATTTCATAATAATTTTTTCAATTAAAATAAAACCAAAAGGGATTAGAGAATAAACGAATAATTGAAAGCCTAAAAATTTCCATTTATATCTATTCATAGCTATAGCTAAAGCTACAAAAAACAGTATAAATAAAACCCCATGACTCATTCCTACAATTTTTACAGCCATTGGATAATTAAACATATATTTTAATGGCATTGCTATAAAAACTAATATTAAATAAGATAATCCTTCTATAATTGAAATAATTCTAAATCTTGAAAATGTATCATTTCTCATAAAAATCCTTTAAATAAAAACTGAGTATATAAAAGTTTGGTTTATGAAAGGTTAATAAAAACACATTATCTAAAACACTAAGTACTTGTGTTACAATCGCGAATGAAAAATATAATACTTACTACTTTAAACTCAAGATATTCCCATAGTTCATTGGGTTTGAGATACTTAATAGCAAATTTAAAAGAATTAAAATCCCAAACAGAAATTTTGGAATTTGTAATAAACTCTTCAATT
>JAIELU010000268.1 GCA_019752775.1 Campylobacterales bacterium
GAATAAACAAGCTTTCCAAAAGGTCTTATCCAAACACCATTTTTTACACAATAATCTTGTACTTGCTGAGCATAACAATCATCTTTTAACTCTATAATTCCAATAGCTCCAATATTTCTTACATCTTTTACAAGCTCTAAATCTTTTGCATATTCTAACTCAGCTGAAAATATTGATTCAATTTTCTTTACATTTTCCTGCCAGTTTGATTCTAATAATAAATCAATACTAGCATTTGCAACACTACATGCCAATGGATTTGCCATAAAAGTTGGTCCATGCATAAGCACTCCAATTTCGCTATTTGATATAACTTCACTTATATTTCTTGAAGTAATCATAGCAGCCATTGTCATGTAACCACCCGTTAAACCTTTTCCAAGAGTTAGAATATCAGGTTTAATATTTGCATGTTCATATGCAAACATAAGTCCAGTATGTCCAAAACCTGTTGCTATTTCATCTAAAATTAATAACACATCATATTTAGTACATAATTCTCGTGCTTTTTTTAGATATTCTGGATTATATATTCTCATTCCACCAGCACCTTGAACAATTGGTTCAACAATAAAACCTGCTATTTCTTTATGATATTTTTCAAAGTTATCTTCTAAAATTTTTATTTCATGACTACAATCACTAGAAAAACCTAATTTAGGAGCTTTAGTGAAAATGTGTTCACTCATATATGAACCATAAATACTATGCATAGAATTTTGTGGATCACAAACACTCATTGCCCCCAAAGTATCGCCATGATAGGCATATTCAAGTGCAAAAAATTTATATTTTTTTAAACCTTTAGCTTTTTGATAAAGAATTGCTGTTTTAAGTGCAACTTCAACTGAGACAGAGCCACTATCACATAAAAAAACACTATGAAGTCCTGTCAAATCTACCAGTTTTTTAGAGAGCAAACTAGCTTGTTCGTGGGCTAGCCCTCCAAACATAATATGAGGCATAATTTCAACTTGCTTTTTTAAAGCATCATTTAATTTTGGATGATTATATCCATGTATTGCACTCCACCACGAACTCATAGCATCAATTAAAACTTCTCCTGTTTCTAAAAAAATTGAAGTTTTATTTGTAGAAATTACGGGTAATATTTTCGTTTTAGAAGGAAGTGAGTTATAAGGATGCCAAACATATTCTTTATCAAGTTCTAACCAAGTCAATAGTTTTCCTAATTATATTTTATTGGCGATTATATCTAAAGATTATTACATAATTAATAAAGCTTTATTGAACTTCAATTACAATATTTTCTAAAAAAATTCTTGTTAAAGTACCTTTATAAATCTTACTTTTATATTCAAAACTTTGATTTGAAATATTCAACTGTCCATTCATATGTTTATTTATTATCTCTTTACACATAAATAGACCTATTCCTGTTCCTTGAGATTGATGTTTAGTTGTAAAATAAGGTTCAAAAATTTTATCCATAATTTCTTCATTAATTCCACCAGCATTATCTTTTATTTCAATAATAGCTTTTTTATTTTCCATAAAAATATCAATAAATATAAGTTTCTCATCTTTTAAAAGTTCTAATGCATCTTTTGAATTATTTAAAATATTAATTAAAACCTGAATTAATTCAGTTTCATATCCTGAAATTTGAATATTTTCCATTTTATAATTTATTTGAATATCTTTATTCAAGAAATTTGGATTCATCAAGTCTATAGTTTTTCTACAACATTCTTCTAAATAAAAAACTTCTTTCTCTTTTTGTGGTTTAAAAAAATATCTAAAATCATCAATTGTATTTGATAAATATTTCGAAGTATTTAAAATTGAATCTAAAGTATCATAAAAGAAATCATCATCCAAATCATTTAACTGTTTTTTTAACTTAATTCCACTTACACCTGTTGTAATCAAAGATAGTGGTTGTCTCCATTGATGAGCTATATTTTCAATCATTTGTCCCATTGAAACCATTTTTTGTTGTTGAGATAGAAGTCTATCTTTTTTTAAATTTTCTTCAACTTCTTCTTTGATTCTAATTTCTAATTCACTATTTATTTGTCTTAACTCTTTTGTTTTTTCTTCTACTTTTTCTTTTAAGGAGTTATTTACATTTCTTAAAAGTATTTGTTTATAAACAACAGCTATGATAATTACAAAAAGAACAAATAAAATTTTCCATACAATAGAGTAATCAAACTCTTTTTTATACTCAACTGATACCCATTTATTAAGTAAATCATCTTTTGCAAAATCATCAATACTTAAAACTGCTTTTTGCAAGATTTCGTATAAAATACTATCATCACTTCTTACAGCAATTGATAATTTTGAAACTTCATCTAATTTTGCAGAAATAGAAAGTTGTGTTAAATATTTTGTTTGTAACTTATACCAAGCCGTTGAAATTGCATCTATATGACCAAAAGTTTCATTCTTTAAAACTTTTTCTAATCCTTCATCTATATTCTTAACAGTTACAAATTCTATATCTTTATATTTGTTTTTCAATATTTCTAAAATTGCATAATCTTCAACAATTGAAACCTTTTTGTTTCTTATACTTGATAAATTATTTATAAAAGAATTACCATTTTTTGTTAAAAGAACAAGAGGTATATCTATATAAGATTTAGTAAAAGTAAATTCATTTTCACGCTCTTTTGTCCACATGGCAGAAGATAAAATATCACATTTTCTATCTTTTGCAAACTCAAAAGATTCTGCCCAGCTTTTTGTAGGAACCAACACTATTGGTTTTTTTATCTTTTTCTCAATTAAACTTATATAATCAGCAATAAATCCTATAGCTTTACCATCTTTTATATCACTATATGGCATAGAATTTGGAATTACGCACATTTTTATATTATCTTTTTCTTCAATATATTTATTCTCTTCTTGTAAAAAAGTAAAACCATTTAAACTATTTATATCAAAAATAAAATTGTCTAAATTTATAGCTGTGGGAATCAGTCCCATAACATTATATAAATCATAAATTCTTTGAATTTTATCTTTTCTAATTTCACCTAAAATTGAAGTTTTAAAATAAGATAATTTTTTTAACTCTTTTCCTTCATATAATAATTCGTCTTTTTGTAAATTTTGAGTATTGTATTTATCATATATTACATCTACACTTTCTTCAAGATTTGAATAAGCATATTCCCAACCTTTTAATGAAGCTTTTTTAAATAACAAAACAGTATTTAAATCATAATTTATAATATTTTGATTTGTGTATAACATATCACTATACATATCAAAATTATACTTTTTAGGGTCAAAAATGTTATATTCAACGCCTTTTTCTTGTAAAATATATGGAGATTTTGAAATGTATGCAGAAATAACATCAGTATTTTTATTTATTAAATCATCAATATTATGAGTATGTTTTAAAAAAGTAAGATTTTCAGGTTTTATTTTATTTGAGATAATCATCGCTTTTAATGAAACTTCACTTGCATCATCAATTGTTGTCATTATTCTTTTATTAGAAAAATCATTTATACTATTAATTCCTGATTCTTTTGTACTCATTAATATCAAAGGTGTAGATTGAAATAAAGCATATAAAGCAACTATATTTGGATTTTTTATTCGCTCTAAAATTAAAGTTTCACGCCCTACTGCAAAATTTATTTTTCCATCATTTACTTCTTTGGGAATATCAATACCAAATTCAAAAGGTTTTATTTCAACATCAAGCCCCAATTCTTCATAAAAACCTTTTTGTTTTGCCATATAATAGCCAGCAAATTGAAATTGATCTAACCAAGATAATTGAAGAGTAACTTTTTTTAATTCTTTTGCAAATAAAGTATGAGAAAGTAAGATTATTAGTATGAATATAGTTCTAATTCTTTTTGAATAATTCAAGATAATCCTCTTTATGAAATTGTTAGAGTATAGCTAAAAAATATTTAAAATGTATGAAAAAAATATTTAAATAACATCATAAATTTATGATGTTATTTTATTAAAGATTAGTGTAAAAAGTGTCTAATTCAGCAGAAGGATAAAGCTATACTGTATTTATTTTTTAAAAAATTATCTATTTTAATCTACTTTTCTAACTCATAATACTTTTCTAAAAAAGTTTGTACCGAGCATACAATAGTATTTACTCCAGAATATTCATAACTTGCAATTGCTTTCATACAAAATGCATAATCATTTGAAATTAAAAAACTGGTATTAGAAGCTAAAATTGCATGTTGCATGTCATTGTTAGATGCTCTAAATCTATCAGTATTTTTTTTAATTTTATCAAAATCATCTGGATAATATCCAGCCCAATTCATAAGAGTATATGCCATAGATATTCTATTCTCTGTTGAATCTTCAAACGAATCTCTCCAATTAAATTCATTATTTTTATTACAAATTTTTTCAATAGCCAAAACCACTTCACAACTAGGTAATTCAGAAATATTTAGACTTTTTATTGGCTCATATTCTCTGAAAGGTTTTGGACCTAAGGGAATACTATCAAATTTTGCTAATTTATTTATACTTTCTAACCTCTTCCTTTTCATTTGTTCCATGTAACTTTTAATTTGCGAAATATTACCTTTATACTCTTCTTTTAAATTATTTTCATCAATATCAATATCTAGCAAATTAATAATTTTATTTGAAAGATTTCTTATACTATCTTCTAAACTTTCACCTATTTTTTCAAAACTATTATTATTGGGAAGTCCTGATGATTTTCTAGATAAATTATCAAGAGTTAATGCCAAATTTTTAAAACCTAAAATATCATTTTCAATGTTTAAATACTCCACATAATCAATCCATATTTGGCTTGGTTTTTTATCACTAATTTTTTTGTTTTTTGGTTCAATATATTTAGCATTAAGTTCTTCTAAAACATCAAGATGTTCCTTTTTATATTCATCATTAGATATTTGATTTATTTCAGCTAGAGTTATGTGAGAATATACAACCTGAATATTAAATTTTAATAACAAGTTCTTAAATAGTACAAAATAATTATCAGTAGTTTCTTTAAGTTTCCTGACTCTCAAGTCACTTAGTATGTTTTGATCCAAATAGATTAATTTATTCATTAGTACAACCTTTATAAAACTATCTGCTAATAAAGGTATTGTATATAAAAGAAGTTTAAAAATATCAGAAAGATTGATTAATAATCAATCTTTCTATTTTCTAATGTAAAAAGTGTCTAATTCCTGAGAAATATAAAGCCATTCCATATTCATTTGCAGCTTCAATAATTTCATCATCTCTAATACTTCCACCTGGTTCAATTACACATTTAACACCTGCAAGAGCAGCTGCATCTATGCTGTCTCTAAATGGGAAAAATGCTTCAGAAGCTAAAACAGCTCCTGTAACATCGATTCCCATATCTTCAGCTTTTCTTAAAGCTGCTTTACTTGCATCAACTCTTGAAGTCATACCCATACCAACAGCTACCATTGCAGAATCTTTTACATAAACTACGCAGTTTGATTTTGTTAAACTAGCAATCTTGTACGCAATTTCCATATCTTTTACTTCTTGTTCAGTTGCGATTCTTTTTGATTTTAACTCAGAGCTTCTAACTTCATCTTCTTTTACTTTATCAGCATCTTGGAATACAAATCCACCATCAACTCTTTTGAAGTCAATTGCATCATTTGCAAGTTCTAGATATTGTGTTCCTTGCTCAAATAATTTGATTCTTTTTTTAGAATCAAATACTGCAACAGCTTCTGCTGTGAAACTAGCTGCAAATATAACTTCTAAGAAAATCTCATTCATTTTTTCTGCTAACTCTTTATCAACTGTCCCATTAACTGCCACAACTCCACCAAAAGCAGAAACTGGGTCACATTTAAGTGCTTCAACATAAGAGTCTAATAAAGTATCTTTTATTGCAAAACCACATGGATTTCCATGTTTTACAATACAAACAGCATTATCTTTTCCAAACGCAGCAGCAATTCTAGCAGCTCCTGAAATATCACCCATATTGTTAAATGATGCTTCACCTTTTACAGTTTTAAATTTATTAGTAAACTGTGCATCAAATTCATATAATGCACCTTTTTGGTGTGGATTTTCTCCATATCTTGTATCAAATACTTTAGAACCAACAATAAATTGTTTTGCTCCAAATCCACCATTAAATCTTTTATTCATATAATTTGCAATCATTGAATCATAAGCTGCTGTATGCTCATAAGCTTTAATCATCATATCTCGTCTGAATTCAACTGTGTTAGTGTCATTTTTAAGATTATTTAATACTAAATCATAA
>JAIELU010000005.1 GCA_019752775.1 Campylobacterales bacterium
GCTTCTCCTGCTGTTGCTGCTTCTACTGCTGCATTTAGTGATAGTATATTTGTTTGGTAAGCTATTTGGTCGATTTCAGTAATTGCTTCATTTATCGCTGTAACTTGAGCATTAATTTCATCCATTGAAACATTTGTTTGATTTGCTAATTTTTCGCCATGAGTTGCTGAATCAGTAACATTATTAGAGAAATTAGCCATTTTCGCGATGCTTTCAGTATTGTGTCTAATATTGCTTGTTATTTCTTCTAATGCAGCTGCTGTTTCTTCCAAAGAAGTAGCAGCTTCATTTGAACTAATATTTAATTTATCAACATTTGCTAATAAGATATTTGAACTCTCATCAAGTGTTAATCCATTTGATTTATTTTCAACTAACATCTGAGTAATAGAATCTCCCAGAGTGTTTACCCCATTTGCTAATTTTAAAAGATGTTCTTTTACCTCTTTTGTAGAGATTTTATTTAAGTATTGATATTGTGAATACTCTTCTAAAACATGAAGTACATTATCAATATTTGATTCAAGATTATCAGCCATTTTATTTAATACATCTTTTAGTTGCATTAAAGCAGGATTTGAAACATTAATATTTAATCTTTGGCATAAATCACCTTGTTCGAATTCACCCAAAACATTAATTGTTTCATCAATTAATTTTCTATCTTCTTCAATACCTTTTTTAGTTTTAGAGATATTTTCATTTACAACTTTTGACATCTCTCCAAATTCATCTTTAGAACTATCATCGAGGAATGAAACATCTTTTATTTCTCTATTTAAATAACCGAAGAATATAAGAAGACCATCTTTGAATGAATTTAATGAGTTAACTACTATATTTGAAATAAGTATTGATATAAGAATAAAAATTATAATTGCAATTACAGCAAGAATTTCTAAAGAAGTATCTAATAAACTAAATGCTTCATCTCTTAATTCAACAGCACTTTTATTTATTTCAATAATTTTATCTTCAAGTTTTAATCCAACGGTAACCATTTTAGATATTTTGTTTTTTACATCATCTAATTCAATTATTGTACCATTTGCATAATCACTAATTCTTTTTTCTGATAAAGACTCAAAATCAGAAATATAATTTTTTGAAAAAGCTAGAATTTCATCACATAGAACTTTATTCTTTTGAGTTACTAATACTGTTTGTAAAGTAGTAACATCATTATCTAATTGTTTAAAATTTTCTATGACAATTTTTTTATTTTCTTCATTAGGGTTTCTTAAAAATTGATAAATAGAAATTCTTCCTTTTAATAGTTGCTGGATAAATTCATCAGTAGTTATAGCGACATGATTCCTTGTATTTGCCATATTGCTATAATGCTTATATATAAAAGCAGAAGCTACAACAATTAAGACAAATAACACAGGGAATAAAAAGAGTTTCTTTTTTGTACTCATATTTTTTAACATAATGTATCCTTAGTAAGAAGTTATAATAATTTTTATCATTACATAAAAATTATTTTTTTAAATATTCCCTAAAGAAAATAAATTTGATATAGGAAATACTTAAAATATTTAATAGTAGAATTTTATTGTAGCTTTATATATGAAAAATGACATTTGATGCTGATTTAGAATATTATTAAGTAATAAAAAAAGAAAATTAACTTTTTACAAGAATGTCATTTATTATTTAAGATGATAACCTTTATTATAAATGTTCTCAATAAAGAAATTATTATTTCCAATAATATTTGTTATTTTTCTTTTGAGCCTTGATATAAGTTGAATTATTGAGTTATCTTTTATATCAGTATTTAAAAAAATGAACTCATGTATCTCTTCAGGGGTAAAAAATCTGGAATCATTTTCTACAAATAAATCAATAAGTGTAATTTCATTTTTAGTTAATGAAATTTTTTGATTAGTAAAAGAAAGTTCTTTTTTTTGTCTATTCCAAATGAAATCGCCATTTAATATTTTTAAATGAGGATTTTGATTTTCTTGAAAAAAATCTCTTTTACATTTATTGATGGCATTTATTAATTCATCAACTTTAAAAGGTTTAATAAGATATGAACAAGCATGAAGATGTATAGCTTGTAATAAATTTTCTTTATCACTAAATGCAGTTAGAAAAATAATTGGAATTTTTTTATTTGTCTCTCGTATTTTACTTGCTAATTTTAAACCATTCATTTTTGGAATATTTATATCTAAGATAATCATATCTGGTTTTTTTTCTTCAAAATAATTAAAAGCTTCTTCTCCATCTTGAGCTATGATTATTTCATTAAAATGTCTTTTTAAAAAAAAATCTATATCCTCAATAATCTCTTCATCATCTTCAACATAAAGTAAATTAAGATTTGTCATTTGCGTTTTCCTTTCTTAGGGTTATTTTAAAATTTGTATAGATGCTTTTTGAATAAACATCTAATTTACCACCAATACTCTCTTCTATAAGCATTTTTGCCATATACAAGCCTAGTCCTGAACCTTCATTTTTGAACTTTGTTGTAAAATATGGCTCAAAAATCTTATCAATAATTGTTGATGGAATACCACCTGCGTTGTCTCTTATCATTAAAGTAATTGTATCTTTATAATTCTGAGTATAAATACCTATATATTTATGAGTAGTATTTGTAGTTTTAAAACAATCAATAGCATTTTCTAATAAAATTAAAACTACTTGTAAGAACTCATTTTCAAAAGTATAAATATTGATTTTCTTATCTATTTCTATATCAAATAGTATATTATTATCTCTACTTTGTATTAGAAATATAGCTCTTTTGATTAAAGCATTTAAACAAAAATTATTTTTTTCTTTATTTGGATGAAAAAAATGCATAAAATCTTCTATTGTATTTGACATATAACTTATATTCTTATTGATAAGAAATATTTTTTTATCAATAAGTTCTTTTTCTTCTAAAATATGGGAGTTTTCTTTTAATAAATTATCTATTACTTGAATTGATAAATTTATTCTATTTAAAGGTTGTCTCCATTGGTGAGCTATGTTATTAATCATTTCTCCCATTGAAGCAAGTTTTGTTTGTTTAAATAAAATCTCATCTTTTTTTCTATTTTTTAAACTCTCTTCTAAAACTCTTTTTTCTAAATAAGTATTTGATTTTTGGATTTTGTTTTTTAATATATTTTCTCTTACATAAATAATTGTAAGTAAACTAATGATTGAAAAACAAGTTATTAAAATTATTATTAGGGATTTGTGATTTCCATTTTCTTTATATTTAAAAGTAGTAAAATTATTTTGGATTAATTCTTTTTCTTCTTTTGAAATATTTTGAATAACTTTATTTAGAATTTCTTCTAATAAAATATTATCTTTTCTAAGTGCAAAAGATATATCTGTTTTATAATCGAAATTTCCTGTAATACTTAGGTCTGTATTATAATCTTTTTGTAAATTGTAAATTACTTCTGCAATATTTCCAATATATCCATCTGCATTATTTGCCAATATTTGTTGAAAAGCAAATCTTGTTGTTGGCGTTTCATAGATTCTGGAATATGGATAATCAGCTTTTAATGTTGAAGCTAATTTTCCATCATTTGATATAAATATCTTTTTATTTTTTAGTTGTTCAAAATTTGTAATAAATGAATTCTTTTGGGAACTAACAAAAACAAAAGGCAGTTCTAAATAGGATTTTGTATATAAAGCATTACTATTTTTTCTATTTCTATTTTGAATAGATGAAATAAAATCACAATTATGTGTTTTTAGTTTTGCAAAACCATCTTCTAAATTATTTATAGGTACTAAAGTTATATTTATTCCAAGTTTCTTTTCTATGATTTTTATATATTCAGAAGTTATTCCTACAAGATGTTTATTTAAAAAACTTTCATATGGGAG
The DNA here is from genome assembly GCA_019752775.1 of Campylobacterales bacterium. Classification (GTDB taxonomy): domain Bacteria; phylum Campylobacterota; class Campylobacteria; order Campylobacterales; family Arcobacteraceae; genus Aliarcobacter. The sequence continues at coordinate 3,859 of JAIELU010000005.1, forward strand.
AAAATTATCTTGTACACAAATTTTTAAAGTATCTTTATTTTTTATATATTTTGCTTCTTCTTCATTTAGTGTAGGCATATATTCATCAAAAATAAAGTCTAAAGGATTTTCATTTCCTTCAAAATATCCCATAAGACGATAAATATCGTAAATTCTAATTAATTTATTTTTATCAATATTTCCAAGAGTATTATTTTTATAATATGATAATTTCTTTAATTCTTTAGCTTCAAAAAGAAGTTCTTTTTTTGTTAGATTTTGATTATTGTATTTCTTTAAAATAAGTTCTATTGTTTCATCAATATTGCTATATGCGTACTCCCAACCTTTTAAAGAAGCTTTTTTAAAAGCAATTACTTTATTTTTATTTTTTTTAATAAGCCCACTATTTGTAAATAAAAAATCACTATATAAATCAAAGCCATAATCTTTTGGAGCAAAGATATTAAAAGGAATATTTCTTTGTTCTAAAATAAAAGGATATTTTGAAATATAAGCACTCATAATGTCAGTTTTGTTATCTATTAAGTCTTCTATATTATGGGAATGTTTCAAAATTTGTATTAAAGACATATTAATATTATTAGAAAGAAGAATCGCCTTTACTGAAGCTTGACTAGAATCGTTTTCAGTTAGCATTATTTTTTTATTTTTAAAGTCTTTTAAAGAATTTATATTTGAATCTTTTTTTGCAATCAAAACAAGTGGTGAAATTTGGAAAAGAGGGAAAAGAGCTATTAGATTATGAAAGGTATTTATTTTTTCTGAAATTAAAGTTTCTCTAGCAATTCCAAAATCAACTTTTCCTTCACTAACATCTTTAGTGACATTTATGTTAAAATCATAATTCTTTATTTCAACATCTAATCCATACTCTTTATAAAAACCTTTTTCTTTTGCTATGTAGTAACCTGCAAATTGAAATTGGTCAAACCAAGAAAGTTGTAAAACCGTTTTTTCAAAAGTATCGTGAGAGAACAAGCGAAAAGATAGGAAAATTATAAATAGAAAATATCTATACAATTTAAGGATTATCCTTCCATTTAATAAAAAAAATTGTAACTAATTATTATATCTTAGAATAATATGTGAAAAATGACATAAAAAATAAAGATTGGGGTTTACGCAGTAAAATAGAAATAATAATTAAAAAATGTGGTAATAATCATTAATTGAATAAATAGATATAAAAATATGCGAAAGAGGTAACTCTTTTACACATTTTTATAATTGCTCATAATAATATAAGCCAATATAGAAATTAAACAAATTGCAGTTCCAATTGGAAAAAAAGTTTCATCATGAAAACTAAGTGCAATTGAAGAAATAATTGCTCCCAATCCAAATTGTAAAACTCCAATTACACCAGAAGCAACTCCTGCATTTTTTGGAAAGTGTTCTAACGTTAATGCCATACAATTACCAAAAATAAATGCCATCATACTCATGTAGCAAGCTATTAAAATTACAGTTAAAATAAGAGTTATACTTTCATAATTTAAAGCAAATAATCCACCCGAAATTACTTGTACTAAAATTGCCATTTTTATTAGTTCAACGGGACTATATTTTTTTAATAACATTAAATTTACTTTTATCATTAGCATTAAAACTATAAAATTAATTCCAAAGAAAAAAGGAAAATAATCAGTTGGGATTTTAAAATATTCTATATAAATAAATGATGTTTTTGCAATAATTACAAAAAAACCACCAAAACTAAATCCTAAAACAAGCATTGCTTTTAAAGCTAATTTGTGACTTAATACAGTTTTAAAAGATTCAATTACATTTTGTTTTGAGTAAACAAAACTCTCTTCTAAATCCTTATAGATAAAAAATGCAACAAGCAAAGAATAAACTGTCAAAAATATAAAAACAGCTTTCCACGAATAAAAGTGAATAATAAATGCTCCAATTGCAGGTGCAATTAGTGGAGCAAAACTTCTTACCATTCCAATAAGTGCAAATACTTTTGCAGCTTCTTTTCCATGAAATCTATCTCTTACGGCTGCTGCAGCATTTACAACTACAATTCCTCCAAAAAAGGCTTCAAAAAATCTGAAAAACCATAATTCATAAATAGTGGTACTGAAGATTATTACAAAACTAAAAAATGCAAAACCTAAAAGTCCATAAACAGAACTCATTTTTCTTCCATATTTATCAGAAATTGGTCCACCAAATATTTGACCAACCGAAAAACCAATTAAAAATATAGATAAAGATAATTCTATTTTTTCAATACTTACATTAAAAGCATTTGCAATATCTGGTATTGAAGGAATATATGTATCAACTCCCATGGGAGCCACTGAAGATAAAATTGATAAAAGAACAATTAGATATAAGTGATTCGTACTTTTTCTCATGATATTTTTTCCACACT
>JAIELU010000160.1 GCA_019752775.1 Campylobacterales bacterium
AAGTTAATGCGTTAGAGAGTTCTTTTAAAGATTTTATATTCGGTTTCAAATTGTCAAAGTTGTTTATCTATAAGATTTTGAAGAAATTGTAAATTTCATTTTGTAAGTGCATGAAGATTTTTAAAAATATTCAAAATACTCAGTTTTATATAAATAATCAAGAGTTTATAAATGTAACAGTTTCTATTGGAGTAAATCTTGTTCCACATAAATCAAGAAGTTTTTCTGATGCCTTTAAATTAGCCGATTTAGCTTTATATGATGCAAAAAGTAAAGGTAGAAATAATATAGAAATTTATGATGAAATAAAAAATAAAAATTCAGAATCAACTCTTTCAATAAATGAAATAAAAGATGCCATAGAAAAAAAACAAGTTGTTTGTTTTTATCAAGAAATAATAGATGCAAAAACTCAGGAGATTTCTCATTATGAAGCACTTCTTAGAATTATAGATAAAAATGGAAATATAGTTTTACCCGAACAAATTCTTCCAATCATAAAAGGTACTTTTATTTTAAGAAATATTACAAAAGCTATTTTAAAAATTTGTTATAAAAAACTGCAAGAACGAAAAGATATAAAAATAAATTTAAATTTAAATCCTAAAGATATTATTGATAACTCAATTCTTCAACTTTTAAAGAATTTTGCTTTAGAAGACAATATTTCAAGTAGGTTAGGATTAGAAATAGTTGAAAGTGAAGATTTGATAAATTGTAAAGAAGCAAAAGATAATTTATTAATGTTAAAAAGTTTAGGTTATAAAATTTTTATTGATGATTTTGGAAGTGGATATTCAAATTTTATTTATTTAACTGAAATAAAATCAGATTATATAAAAATTGATGGAAATATTATAAGCAAAATTTTAGAAGATAAAATATCTTTTCTTTTAGTAAAAAGTATTATAGATTTTGCAAAAGAAGCTGATATTAAAGTTATTGCTTTATATGTAAATAGTAAAGAAATTTTTGAATTAATAAAATTATTGGGTGTTGATTATGCTCAAGGTTACTATTTTTCAACTCCTCAAGAGATAAAAGTATAAAATTTACTACATTATCAAACCCAAGTTTAATTATATTTTTAGTAAAATAAAGACTTATTTTTAGAAAAACGGAGAATTATTATGAGAATGACTGGCGCAAAAATGGTTGTAGAATCATTATATCAAGAAGGGGTTGAAGTAGTATTTGGATACCCTGGAGGCGCTATTATGAACGTCTACGATGAAATATATAAACAAAATTATTTTCAACACATTCTGAATAGACACGAACAAGCTTCAATAATTGCAGCTGAGGGATATGCAAGAGCCACAGGAAAAGTTGGGGTTTCAATAGTAACCTCAGGACCTGGATTTACAAATGCCGTAACTGGTTTAGCAGATGCTTACATGGATTCTATTCCTTTGGTTGTAATTTCAGGGCAAGTTCCAACAACAATTATTGGTTCTGATGGATTTCAAGAAATTGATGCCGTTGGAATTTCAAGACCTTGTACAAAACATAACTATTTAGTTAATAGAATTGAAGATTTACCAAGAATTATAAAAGAGGCGTTTCATATAGCAAGCACTGGAAGACCAGGACCGGTACATGTTGATATTCCTAAAGACATTACAGCAGAAATGGGTGATTTCATTTATCCTAGTGAAGTTAATATGCCAACATATAAACCAACTGTTAATTACAATAAAAAACAATTAAAAAGAGCAATGGAAGCTATCTCAAATGCTAAAAAACCACTTTTATATGTAGGTGGTGGAGCGGTTTTATCAAACTGTGCATTTGAAATTAGAGAATTAGCAAAAAAATTAAATATTCCAGCAGTTGAGACTTTAATGGCAAGAGGTGTAATGGGTGATGAAAATCCATTATTCTTTGGAATGTTAGGAATGCACGGAGAATTTTCTGCAAATATGGCAGCTCATGAAACAGATTTATTAATCTCTTTAGGTGCTAGATTTGATGATAGGGTAACTGGAAGACTTGATGAGTTTGCTTCAAAAGCAAAAATTATTCATGTTGATATTGACCCAACTTCAATTGCAAAACTTGTAGTTCCTGATTATCCGATTGTTGGGGATTTAAAAGTTACAGTAAAAGCTATGATTGAAGCAATTGAAAGTGGCGAAAATGAGTTTAATGATTATACAAATTGGGTTGAATTATTAAGAGATTATAGAGAAAAAGAGCCTTTAAGATATATTGATTCAAATGAAGTTATTAAACCTCAATGGCCAATTCAAAGAGTAGGGCATCTTTTAGGTGCAAGAGCTGTTGTTTCAACTGATGTTGGACAACATCAAATGTGGACAGCTCAGTTTTATCCATTTTCATATCCAAGACAATGGATTACTAGTGGCGGTTTAGGAACTATGGGATTTGGATTACCAGCTGCAATGGGTGTTGCACGAGCCTTAAAAGGAACTGATAAAGTTTCTATTAACTTCACAGGTGATGGATCTATTTTAATGAATATTCAAGAACTTATGACTTGTGTAGAGTATGAGTTACCTGTTATTAATATCATTTTAAATAACAACTATTTAGGAATGGTAAGACAATGGCAAACAATGTTTTATGACAATAGATTATCTGAAACAGATTTATCAGCTCAACCAAATTTCAAAATGCTTGTGGAAGCTTTTGGAGGACTTGGATATAGAGTTACAACAAAAGAAGAGTTTGATATTGCTTTAAAAGATGCTGTTGAGAAAAAAAGACCTGCAATGATTGAAGTTGTGGTTGCTAGAAATGAAGAGGTATTACCAATGGTTCCAAATGGTCATGCATTAAATGAAATGACATTAATTGAAGGAGGAAAATAATGAACAATTTTAATCATTATTACGATTCAGAAACAACAAGACAAGTAATTTCAGTTATTGTCTTAAATGAACATAATGTTTTATCAAGAATTGTTGGATTGTTTTCAGCACGAGGTTATAATATCGACTCTTTAACAGTAGCACCAATTACAGAGAGTCAATATTCAAGAATGACAATTGTTACAACTGGTGATAAAAGAGTGATTGATCAAATTGTTAAACAATTAAATAAATTAATTCCTGTATTAAGAGTAAATGAACATAAAAATGTAATTGAAAAAGATACTGTATTAATGAAATTTTCAATTGATAATAACTTATCTGATATTGATGTAATTGCACGAGCATATCATGGTTCTATTCAAAACGTAACTGATGATTCTATTATTGTAAGTGCAACTGATTCAAGTGCTAGAATTATGAATTTTATAAAAGTTATGCAAAAATTCAATCCACTTGAAGTTGTAAGAAGTGGAATTGTAGCGATGGAAAGATAGAAGATTAATCTTCTATCTTTTTTATAATAAGGATAAAAAATGACTCTTAAAGAGATTGCTAATTTTATTGGTATAGATTGCCAAAATGAAAAAGAGATTACAGGTTTAAACACTTTATTAGATTCAAATGAAAATCAACTTACTTTTTTAGAAAATAAAAAATATATTAACGATTTAAAAAATACAAAAGCTGCTGCTGTTTTAGTAACTCATGAAAATGTAAATGAAGTTCCAGATGGTGTAGTTGCATTAGTTTGTGACGAACCATATTTGAATTTAGCAAAAATAAGTAAACTTTTTGCTCCAAATGTTGTTGAAATATATGGCACTGAACCTTTAATTGGTAGTGAAACAACTATTATGCCAAATGTTTATGTGGGGAAAAATTCTGTTATTGGAAACAACTGCACTATTATGGCTGGAGCTTTTATAGGTGATAATGTAAAAATAGGAAATAACACTATTATTTATCCAAATGTTACTGTTTATAGGGATTGTACAATTGGAAATGATTGTATTATTCATGCAGGAACTGTAATTGGAAGTGATGGTTTTGGTTTTGCAAATACTAAAGATGGGAAATATATCAAAATATATCAAAATGGTAATGTAACTATTGGAAATGATGTAGAAATTGGTGCAAATACAGCAATAGATAGAGCTGTATTTAATTCAACAATAATTGAAGATGGTGTAAGACTTGATAATCTGGTACATATTGGACATAATTGTAAAATTGGTCGAGGTTCTATTTTAGTTGGACAAGTTGGACTTTCAGGCTCAACAATTTTAAATCCATATGTAGTAATGGGTGGGCAAAGTGCAGCTGCTGGACATTTAGAAATTGCAGCATTTACTACAATCGCAGCTCGTGGTGGAGTTACAAAAAGTATAACAGAACCTAAAAAATCATGGGCAGGATTTCCTTTGTTTGAGCATAGAGAATGGCTTAAATTACAAGCAAAAATATCAAATTTATTAAAATAAAGGCTTTATTATAGCAAAAAGAATCATATCATTAATCTTTTTATTTATCATTATTTATTTCCAATTTTCCACTTTTGAAAGTGGTCAAGATGTAGTTGGAAATGTTGGATATGTTTTTTCAGATTATTCACATAAATATTTTGGATATTTATCATATGTTAGTTTATTTTTATTTATCTACATTTTGTATATTATAAATTTTAAAAATATAAAACAAAGAGATTTAATTTTAAATATATTAGTTGTATTTTTATTACTTTTTGTATGTTTAATTTTACAGGCATTACTTATTGAAAATCCTTATCAAAGGGGAGAAATTGGTAATATTTTAGTTGATAGTTTAAGTCCAATAATAGGACGAGCTGGACTTTATTTTTTTGTTTTAGTTGGATTTATAATCTCTGTAATAGTTTTATTTGAAAATTCAGAATTTGAACTAAAAGACTTACATAAACTAAAGAATAAAATAAAACTAAGAAATAGTCTAAATATTAAAAAAATAGAAAATAAAAATAGAGAAAAAAGAAATGAAGAAATTAATCAAACTGTTTATAAAAATATAGAAAAAAAATTAGATAAAAATATTTTAGAAATAAAAGCAATAGAATCTAATACTAAAAAGATTACTCCTCAGGTTTTTACAAAAGAAGAAACAAAAGAAGAAGAATCTTTTGATAACTCATTATTTGATGAAAAATATGTAGAAAAAACAAATGCTGAATCACATAATTTAATAGTTGAAGAATTAGAAGAAAATAAAAAATTATTAGATCAAATAGAATTAGGTAAAACAGAAAAACCAAAAAATTTCAAATTACCTCCAAGTTCATTTTTTCAAGATTCTCCAAAAGATAATAAATCAAAAGTATCAGAAGCTTTTATTGACCAAAAAATTGCAGATTTACTTGATAAGTTAGCGATGTTTAAAATTGATGGTGATGTTGTGCGAACTTATACAGGTCCCGTTGTTACAACTTTTGAGTTTAAACCAGCTCCAAATGTAAAAGTATCAAAGATTTTAGGTCTTCAAGATGATTTAGCAATGGCGCTTAAGGCTCAAACTATTAGGATTCAAGCTCCAATTCCTGGGAAAGATGTTGTTGGTATTGAAGTTCCAAACGAAGATACTCAAACTATTTATTTAAAAGAATTGCTTGATAGTGAGATTTTTCAAAATTCAAAATCTCCATTAACTATGATTTTAGGAAAAGATATTGTTGGTAAACCATTTATTACGGACCTTAAAAAACTTCCTCACTTACTAATTGCTGGTACTACGGGTTCAGGAAAATCAGTGGGAATAAATTCAATGATTTTATCGTTGCTTTATAAAAATTCACCAGATAATTTAAGACTTGTAATGATTGATCCAAAAATGCTTGAGTTTTCAATGTATAACGACATTCCTCATCTTTTAACTCCTGTTATTACAAAAGCAGGTGATGCTATAAATGCCTTAGCAAATATGGTTTCAGAAATGGAGAGACGATATACTTTAATGTCTAAAACTAAAACAAAAAATATTGAAAATTATAACGATAAAGCAAAAGTTGAAGGTTATGACACTATGCCTTATATCGTTGTAGTAATCGATGAATTAGCAGATTTAATGATGACAAGCGGAAAAGATGTGGAGTATTCAATTGCAAGACTTGCTCAAATGGCAAGAGCTTCTGGAATTCACTTAATTGTGGCGACGCAAAGACCATCTGTTGATGTTGTAACTGGACTTATTAAAGCAAATCTTCCAAGTAGATTATCTTATAAAGTAGGGCAAAGAATAGATTCTAAAATTATCTTAGATTCTATGGGAGCTGAGTCTTTATTAGGTAAAGGAGATATGTTATTTACACCTCCTGGAATGTCTGGACTTGTACGAATTCATGCTCCTTGGTCAACAGAAACAGAGATTGAAAAAGTTG
>JAIELU010000002.1 GCA_019752775.1 Campylobacterales bacterium
CAAGTTCAGAAATACCTTTTTGTGTTGTTGTTTTCTTTGATTCTGGCCAAAGACCAAGTTTTGCAATTTCAGTTATATTCATTTAGTCTCCTATTATTTATTCATTATTATTAAACTTTTTAAAATTGCAATAGAAGTATTCAATTGATTATCTCCTAATACATCTTCACCAGTAATCACTTTTTTATTTTCATCTGCTATTACTTTTTCATCTTTTTTCTTATTTCCTACTTTTTCAAGTTCTCCCTCAAGATGTTTTTTTAAATCAGCTTCTTTTATTTTAAATTTATCTTCATCATCTTGCGTAACTTTTCCAGAATTTACAATAACGTCAGGTGTTACTCCTGTTGCTTGAATAGTTCTTCCACTTGGTAAATAGTATTTTGCAATAGTTAATTTTATATTTTCACTTCTGTCATTTTCAATAGGTAAAACTGCTTGAACAGATCCTTTTCCAAATGTTTTTTCTCCAACAATAACTGCTCTTTTATGATCTTGTAATGATCCACTTACAATTTCTGAAGCTGATGCAGAACCTTCATTTACAAGAACAACTAAAGGTAGTCTTGTTTTTGTTTTTGCAGCTGATGCTTCAAATTTTTCTTCATCATCTGCATTTCTTCCTTTTTGAGAAACAATTATTCCCTTATCAACAAATAAATTAACTACTCCAATAGCTTGAGACAACAATCCACCTGGATTATTTCTTAAATCTAAAATGAAACCTTTAGCAGTTTTATTAGTTGTTATAATTTTTTCTAAGTCTTCTGTAACTTTTGCATCAAAACTTGAAACTCTAAAATATAATAAATCTGTATTTTCAATTGTCTTAGCAAAAACAGATTGTATTTTGATTATGTCTCTTTTCATTTTTATTTCTAAAGGTTTAAGTTCACCTTTTCTTACAACAGTTAATGTAATATCTGTTTGAGGATTTCCTCTCATTAATGTAACTGCTTCATCTAAAGTCATATTTATTGACGATGTATTATCAATTTTTAAAATAATATCTAATGGTTTAATTCCTGCTTTAAATGCAGGAGTATCATCAATAGGCGATATTACCGTTAAAGCTCCATCTCTCATTCCAACAGTAATACCTAATCCACCGAATTCACCTTGAGTTTGAATTGACATCTCTTTTGATGCTTTTTTATCTAAATAAGACGAATGGGCATCTAATTCTTGCATTAAACCTTTTAGTGCTTTATCAACAATTTCTTGTAATTTTATGTCATCAACATAATATTTTTCAACTGTACCAATAACTTTTGTTAATTTTGACAATGACTCAAATCTTGATTGTTCAGGAACAACTTCCTCGTTTGCAAAAAGACTTTGCGATATAACCAATGTAAGCGCAGAAGCTAATAATAATCTCTTCATATTTTTCATAACCTTGTAAATTTATAGAGAAATATTATACAAAAAGTAAGATAAAAGTAAGATTTTATTAAAAATTTTGTACCATATCAACTACTTTTCAAAAAGGTTATTAAAATGAGTATAAAAGAAAATGTTGATTATGTTAAAACAGAGCTAAGTAGCGAAGAGAAATTCTTAGAAAGTTTCGTAAAAAGTGAAAGGTTTTTTAAAAAATATAAAACATTAATCTTTGCATTTGTGATTATTATAATAGTAGGAATTATTAGTTTTTTTATTAAAGAAAATATAGCACAATCAAATAAACTTAAAGCAAATATTGCTTTCAATCAGGTTCTACAAAATAGCAATGATGCACAAGCATTAGCAGTTTTAAAAGATAAAAATCCTCAGCTTTACGATATTGCTCTTTATTTACAAGCAAAAAAGGAAGATAAAGCTACACAAATAAGTGTACCTTTCTTAAAAGAGTTATCAAAATATCAAACAGCATTAGCTGATAAAAATATTAGTGAATTAGATAATTTATCTATGCAAAATGATTTTTTATTAAAAGAATTTGCTATTTTTAACAAAGCACTTTTTTTAACAAATGAAGGAAAATTTAATGAAGCAAAAACAACTCTAGCATTGATTCCACAAACTTCAAAAGCTTTTGAATTGGCCAAATTATTAAACCACTATCTACTTACAAAATAAGGAAACACATGAGATATTTTTTAATTTCATTATCAGCAATATTTTTATTTACAGCTTGTTCAGGGAAAAAGTATTTCGAACCTGAAGATGTAAGCAGTAACATAGAATTAAATAAAGAATCTATGTCTTCATCAATAACATCGATGAATAAAATTGGTGCAACATTAGACAATAAAAAAGTTATTACAGCACAAGGAATTTCATCTTTTGAACTTCCAGAAAAGTTTGATTTTTTAAATGTAAGTGCTGATGGAAAAATCATTGCAACAAATTATATTAACAAAATATTAATTGGTAGCGAAGAGAGAATTGTAAAAGATGTTGTTGTTGCAGCATCTTTAAAAGATAACAAATTAGCATTAGTTTATTCAAATAATACAATTGAATTAATTGATATTAAAACAAATAAAACATTATATAAAGAGTATTTACCAATATCTTTAGCAAATGATACAAGAATAACAAATCCTTATTTTATGGGAAACCTGATACTTTTTCCAACATTAAATGGTAAAGTTATTATTGTTTCAGCTTTAACAAATGAATCTATTAGAAATATTTCAGTTGATCCAGATAGTGAATTTAATAATATTATTTCATTAAATGTAATAGATGGTTCTCAAACACTAATAGTTGCTAGTCCAAATAAAGTTGTATCTATTTCTTCAAAAGAAATTATTACTAAAAATTACGAAGTAAGAGACATTATTGTAAATAAAGAAGATGTTTACATAGCTACAATTGATGGTCAAGTTATAAAATTAACTCCAAATTTAGTAGAAGTTACAAAGAAAAAATATAAATATGCAAAAATCCATGCTTTAGGATTTTCTGATTCATTATATGCAGTTGAATCACAAGGCTATTTAATAAATTTAAATCATGATTTTACTGATGATAGAATTTACAAATTTAGCTTTGATAATGAAGAGAGAATGATAGCAATTGGAAATAAAATATATTTCGATTCAAAATATATAACTCTTCCATAAGCAAAAAACAAAAACAAAAAAGGGATATTTGGTTTTCCAAATATCCCTTTTTTTATGCTCAAAAAAGTTTAAATTTAAGAAAAATTTTTATTTGCTAAATATTCAACGAAAACTGTAGCATAAGAACCTTTTGGAAGAACAAAGTCTAAACTACATATCTTTTTATTAGCATCATATTTACATGTTATATCTCTTGGAAAAACAATTGCTTCTCTTCTATAACCTTTTTCTTGAATATATAAATCATCGTGCTTCTGTTCAATCAATGATGCTTCACCAATAGCTTTAAAAACTTTTCTTCCTGGAAGTAATCCAGTTGGTGTAATTTTAAAGTTATTAAAATCATTTATTATATTTGCTGTTATAACTTTTGGAGTAAATAATTTATCTTTTTGTAAATCTAGAAAAATATCTCCATCCAAAAGTTTAAATTCTTCATTTGATAATTTTAACCTTTCAACTAACCATGCGTTAAAAAAACTACTTTGATAAGCAGCAATGAGCATTTTAGATAACTTTTTATCTTTAACTATTTCTTCACCATAAACTACATCTTTTGCTTTGGCAAGATTATCAACAACTTCTTTTCCAAATCTTTGATAACCAAAATAGTTTGGCATTCCTTCTTTAACAATAAGTTTAATAATTTTTTGAATATGGTTTATGTCAGTAATTTCAACATTATGAAGGTTTATTTTAAATCTATTTCCTTCTAAATCACCAATGTTCAGTTTTTCTTTATGTAAAAAAGTATCAATAATTTCTATTTTTTTATTTCTAAAAAGCTTAATCTCTTTTGAGTATTTTTTTGGAATTGTAATATATTGAGTTGTTGTCGCTCGTTTATCTTTTAATCCAGCATATCCAATCTCATTTGAGAATACATTTAAAAATTTTGCTAATCTATCTATTAGTTCCCATGTATCGCAGTTGTTTTTTACTATTTTTAAAACTAAAAAACTTCCTGCACCAGAGAATTTTAGAGGTTGTTCTTCAACTATAAAATCCTCATCATTTTGAACAAATTTAAAATTTAAAGTTTTATCATTCTTAGGATAAAATCTTTCTATCAATTTTTAGCTCTTTTTATGAACTCATTTTCATAAACTGTTCTACATTCTGTACAAAATTTTGCAAAAGGTTTTGCTTTTAATCTACCTAATGGAATTACAACTCCACACATGTCACAAATTCCATAAGTTCCTAGTTCAATTTTTCTAAGAGACTCTTCAATTTGTTTTAATTCATCAATTTGATGATTAGCAATCATTCCTTCTGTAAAAGAATCACTAATTAACTCAGCATAATCTAATTCATCATTAATCTCTTGTTCTTTTAATTGATCAATATTCGCTCTACTATTATTAATATTTGATAAAATATTTTCTTTTCTTTCAAGTAAAATTACTTTTAATTCATCAATTTGCTGTTTATTTGGCATAGCTTCTCCTTAAATATTCGCGCAATTATATACTTTTTTATATATATTATTACTTAAATAAGACTTAAATGCCCATTTTATGGACTTTTTAGCAATAAAAATTATTATTAATAATATCATTAAATTACTTTTTTATCTAATTTGTTTAACTATAAATTAACTAAATAAAGATAAAATACCTTAGTTCTAAGAGGAGTTTACGATCACAACTTTAACAAAAAAATTTATCTTTTTTATAACTTTTTTGATTTTATCTTTTATTTTTTTGATTTTTTTTCACACTAAATTAAGTAATAAAATTGACTATGCTACAAAAATAAGTACTATTTCAAAACTTTCAAATTTTAGTTATTCAAATAATATCTATGAATCAAAAATAAAAGAACAAAACGATTTCTCAAAAAAGATTTTTTCTATGAACTTACAAATAAACTACTTGGATTTTGTTTATGAAAAATAGCGTTTTTTTTAACTTTTTATTTCTTCTTCTTTCAAAACACAAATCAAAACATATTGCGATTTTTATTATTTCAATTTTAATTGTTTTTTTAATTTCAAGCGTTTTATTTATTTCAAATAGTTTAAAAAAGGAAGTTTTTCTTACTTTGGATAATCAAAGTGATTTTATAATTCAAAAAATCAATAGCGGGAAAATCTTAGATACACCAACTTCTTGGATTGAAGATTTTTCTTTTATAAATGGAGTAAAAAATACACAACAAAGAGTTTATGGACAATATTATTTTATGCCTGAAAATGTTTATTTTACAATTGTTGGAGTTGATTTATTTGAAGAAAATACAAATAAAAATTTAAAAGAACTTTTAAAAATCTTAAATATCTCTGATTTTTTACAAAAGGATTCAATGATAATAGGAAATGGAATAAAAAAAATATTTGGCAAATATCATTATTTTGATTCTTATGATTTTAAACTTTTTAACAATGAATTATCAAATGTAAAAATATTTAAAGATTTACCAAAAGAAGCAAATTTAGTTGCAAATGATTTGATTATTATGGATATAAATCTTGCAAAAAAGATTTTAAATATTAAGGAAAATGAATCAACAGATATTGTTTTAAATGTTCCAAATAATCTTGAAAGACAAAATATAAAAGAACAACTGATACTAAAACACTCAAATATTAGAATCCTACAAAAAGAGACTTTAAAAAAAGAGTATGAAAATATGTTCAACTATAAAGGTGGGATTTTTTTAGTTCTGTTTATTATTGTGATTTTTACTTTTATTTTGATTTTATACCAAAGATATTCGATGATTAGTTCAAGTGATAAAAAAGAGATTGGTATTTTAAAAGCTGTTGGTTGGAGTATAAAAGATATTATTAAACTAAAAATTATTGAAAACTTTATTGTGGGATTCATAGCTTTTATTATTGGAATTGTAATTTCATATATATTTGTATATATTTTAAATGCTCCAATATTAAAAAATATTTTTATTGGTTTTTCTAATATTCAAAATGATTTTATTTTAAATCCAAATATTGATTTATCGATAATTGTGACACTTTTTCTATTTTTTATAATTCCTTTTCTAAGTGCTGTTTTAATTCCTGTTTGGAAAATCTCAGTAATTGATGCAAATGAGAGTATGAAATGATAAA
>JAIELU010000237.1 GCA_019752775.1 Campylobacterales bacterium
ATAGTAAAAGTTAATTGAAATAAACCCCACATAAAAAATAGAAAAATTGGCAATCCAAAAAATTTATGAATTAATATAGCATCAAATCTTTCTGTTAAAGTAGCTGCATTAGTGCTTTTTTGTTTAACAGTTTCTATTGCTGCACCTTTTGCAAAGGCAAATCTTTCTTCATTAAAAATATCTTTGATATTTTTTGAATTAAAATGTATAAATAAATGTTCAAATGCTTCTGTTAAGATAGGTTGAATTTTTATCCAAATTGGTTCATCATGGAATTGTTTATAAATATTTTTATTTTCTTTTAAGAGACCTAAAGAAATTTGTCTATATGTTTCAGTTGTTTCATATTTATTTTCTTCTAAAACTCTTGAAATATTTTCAATTTCTTCTTCTATTACAGCTGAAAAGAAAAATTTACTTGGAACTTTTTGACTTTGAAACTTTAAAAGTATTTCATCTAATAGTTTTGTTATTCCACTTTTCTTTGCTGCACTTGTTTTTATACAAGGTTTACCAAGAATTTTACTTAATTGTATTTCATCTATTAAAATAGATTCTTTTTCTGCTTCATCGCTCATATTTAAAGCAATTATCATTTTTTTATCTAATGTTAAAAGTTCTGCTGTTAAAAGGAGATTTCTTTGTAAATTTGTTGAATCAAGAACATTTAATATAATGTCATATTTCTCATTATTCAAAAAATCTTTTGTAACTTTTTCTTCAATAGTATAATCATTTAAAGAATAAGCACCAGGAAGATCAACAATTTCAATATGAAAGTTTTTATAATCAAAAAATACTTGTTCTTTTGAAACAGTTACTCCTGAAAAATTTCCAACTTTTAATCTTGCATTTGAAATTGAATTGATAAGCATAGACTTACCAACATTAGGTTGACCTACTAAAGCTATTTTGATAGTATTTTTAATCACGAGTAACCTCAATTTTTGCAGCTTCATTCAATCTTAATGCTATTTTAGATTGATTTACTTTTATCTCTATTGTACTTTTAGTTAGTGTAAACTCCACAATTGTTACTTTTATTCCTTTACTTATTCCAAAAGAGTAAAGTCTATCTTTTAGAATTTCATCACAATTTATAGATGTGATTGTTGCACTTTCATTAATTTTTAGTTGATTTAATGTCATAAATGAGCCTTGATAAGAGTAATAACCGTTATTATAATCTAATTAACCTTTCTTCCTTTTGATACTTATCAAGAAAGTATATTTGTAATTTTTGTTAACTTTGGATATACTAGTTTTTATTAAATTTTAAGGGTGTATTTTAATGTTAAGTGAAAATGATAACGAAAAAATTATTGAAGAATTAAAAAAAATTGTTAAACAAAAAGGATTAAAATATACTGAACAAAGAGAAATAGTTCTTAATATTTTATTACATGCACAAGAGCATTTAACTGCAGAAGAAGTATATAATGAGATTAAAAAGAGATACTCTGATTCAAATATTGGGATAGCTACTGTTTATAGAGCGCTTAGTTTCTTAGAAGAAGTAGATTTGATTACTTCTATTACTTTTGGAACGGATGGTAAGAAATATGAAAGTAATGCAAAATCTCATCATGATCATTTAATTTGTACAAATTGTGGAAAAATTATTGAATTTATGGATGATGAAATTGAAAAAAGACAAGATAAAATTGCTAAAAAAAATAAATTCAAAATAGTTAGTCACTCAATGCAACTATATGGAACTTGCGAAACTTGTCAAGGATAAATTAAGATTAAATCTTAATTTATCTTTTCTATACTATAAAATCTCTTCTTTTATATTTTCAACCCAATCTTCAATTCTTTTATCTCTTAATTCACTTTGATTATCTTCATCAAGAACTAATCCAACAAAATTATTGTCAATTTGAGCTTTTGAAGCATCATGATGATAACCTTCTGTTGAAGTAAATCCTATAACTTTAGCTCCTAAAGCAAGTACTTGTTTGTATATTGCTCCCAAAGCACTACAAAATTCATCACTATAACTTTCTTGATCTCCTAATCCAAAAAGAGCAACAGTTTTATTTGATAAATCTAATTTACAAAAATCTGCCCAAGCATCTTCCCAATCATCATTTAACTCTCCATCTCCCCATGTTGAACCACCTAAAATAACTTTATCATATCCTTTGATTTTATCAGCTTTTGTATTTGCTAAATTAAATACTTCTATTTCTCCTAATGCTGATGAAATTTTACTTGCCACTTCATCTGAATTTCCTGTGCTACTTGCATAAAATATTGCTGTTGACATTTTATTATTCTCCTAATTGTTTTTATTTTTTTATAATAGAACGAAAAGAGTAAGGAATTGCTTTAATTTGGTACTCTTTATTTTTTAATTCATCTACAAAAACAGGAATTTGTTTAGTAAACTCACTATTTTTTGGATAAGCTAGATATATTTGAAAATATTCACCTTTTTTTATAGATTTTATAGCATCTTCTAATTCATCTTTGATATTAGGTTTTTTAACTTCAATATCTTTCCATGAAGTATATATTTTTAATCCTATGAAATCTTCAGATTTTATACAAATAGAATCGCCTAAATCTATAACAGTTTTATCTCTATGAAGTTTTCTTATTTTTTTTAAAACAAATTCATGAAATAGTAAATGTTTATCAATAAGTAGTTGCATTTTATTATTTATAAAACAGTGTGATATAAGTTTTGCAACTGGAAGTAAATTTTTATTTGAAATAAATATAAGATTTTTCTTATTTGGATTTAAATAATTATTAATTATTTTTGTTGAATTTATACACAACCTAAAATTATTTATATTTTGTTTTTTAGTTGTTTTAATAAAACTAAAAGGCATTAAATTTAATATTTTATTTGAAAAAGCACCTTTTAAAGAGTATTTAGAAAATTTAACTTGTTCATATTTTGTAAAATTACAAGTACATTTAAGAATATTATTACTTAAACTTAAAAATAGTTGTCGTAATCTAATAATAGAATTAAATTCATCAAAATCTTTTGGTAAATACTCTTTTGTTTCATCAAAACCTATAAAGTTATTACTTAACACTATAACTCTCCCGTACAGTTTGCATAACAGCTACTACAATCTTTTATTCCCATTATTTTTACATATTCTTCATACACACAAGAGATTGATCTTTTAGTACAAATAAATGGGATATTTTTCTTTTTTGCTTCACTTTTATATTTAAGCATAGTATTATGATTTAAAAATGATGTAATCATTACAATACAATCAGTATCTTGTGGAACTTTTTTCTTTGGAGCAGAAGATTTTTTTCTTGCATCCCAATGATTTATAGTTTTTGCTCCCAAACTTTCTAACATAGAAGATATTTGTGATATTTGATCTCCACCAATTATTAATATACTCATTTTTAACCCTTTTTTTTAACAAGTACAACCAGTTGGTTTTACTAAGTCATTTTTATTTTTTATTTCAAAACAATTAATCATTTCAAATCCTTTTATATTGATAATCATTATTGAAATACTACATTAACAAATCTTAATTTAATATTAAGAATGATTATCAAAGAAAGAAATGATTGTAATAAAATAGTTTTTGTGATTTTTATAGATTGTAGTAAGAATGAAAATAAAACGGAAAAAGAAATAACTAGGAAAATCCTAGTTAAATATCATACATCAACTTTTTTAAGTTCTCGTATAATTGTAGCTATATCTTTAGAATATTGTTTTGCAGCATCGCTGTTGTATCTCCAACCACCATTGTAACTACTCCATACTTTTGACCAATTATTATTGTGGACTTTTTGCCAATAACTAAGTTCATCTATTGCATTTTTTGTTGCAAATTGAAAATCTGAAATAAGTTTCATAGCCAAAACATTTCTGTTCCATGAAGTATCAGGTGCATTTTCTCTACTAATAACAGTTTTTATATTGGCTTGATATAAACCATAATCTTTTGTATCTACATTTACTAGGTATTTACCCAATCCAGATTCTTTAATTGCAATTGCCATTAAAGAGTAACTTAAACCGTTTTCTTTACCATGTGCTTTTATCTCTTTTAGCGTTTTTATCTCTTGTGGTGTTAGGTTATTAATGTCAAAATCTGATGCAAAAACATTAGATATTAATAATAGAGTAATTAAAATAACTTTTAATCTCATTGTCTTCTCCTTTGTTTTTTCTTAAATAAAGTTGCGAAGTATACTTTAAAAGAGACTATTTGTCAAATATTACTATGATTTGCTTGTTTTATGGAGTTGCTTAATATATTATTTAGCTTTCAATCATTATAATTCCAAAAAAATTCAACATGAAAAAAGACATTGGAAAAGAAAGAATTTAAAAAAATAATTAAAGAAATTGGTTTTCCTTCTCAAGGAAAATTTGCAGAAGAAATAGGTGTAAAAGCAACTACTTTTACAACATATAAAGTGATTCCAACACATATAAAAAGAATTACAAAATTAGCATTACTAGCTAAACAAAATGGAGTGAGTTTGGAAGAAATAAGAAATTCACTAAAAGTAGATTAGAGAAATTATCTCTAATCAAAAAGATTAATTTATTCTAAACCAATATTTATATATTTTCTAACTTTTTTTATCTCTTCAAAATCAAAGAAATCTTCAATAATCTCTTTTGAATCATCTTTTTTTACAATTCCAAATGGATTTATGATAGCACTTCCTTTTCCCATATTATCATCGGCACTATTACATGCTATTACAAAACATTGATTTATTAATGCTAAAGATTTTGAGATTGTTTCATAATGGTCTTTTCTTTTTAATCCCCACATTGCTGGATTTAAAATAATATCAGCACCTTTTACTTTTTCCCAAAGTTGTGGGAATCTTAGTTCAAAACAGATTAATGTGGCTATTTTTAGACCATTTATCTCTATTGTTTTTATATCTTCAACATTTCCAGCACTAAAATGTTCAAGTTCATTTCCTAAAGTGAAAAGTTTTACTTTTGATTGAGTGTGAATAATTTGTTGATTATGAAACATATATAAAGTGTTAAAAAACTTTTCTTTTTGTTTTGTGATAAAAGTTGTAACAATAATTTTATTGATACTTAGTTCTTTTAGCTCTTCTATGGCTTTTAAACTAAAAGTTGCAGCCTTATTCATTTTGTCATAAGCAAATCCGCTGATAGCCAACTCAGGTGTTAATATAAGTGAATCTTCTTCACATGAATTTATTAAATCTTTTAAGTGTGTTAGATTTTCTTGAAAATTTGTTGTAGTTTTAATTTGTAATGCTATTAATTTCACTTATTACCTCATTTAAAATATTTTCAACTGCATTTTTATAAGTCATTGCTGTTGCATATGTTGTTGCTTCGTATTTTGTCATAATTATCGCATTTGTATTTGAAGCTCGAATTAATGCCCAACCGTACTCAAAATTTATTCTAAGTCCATCTATTTTTAAGATATCTTTAATAATAGGAAAACCTCTTTGAAGCTGAGATAATTTTTCTTCTATTTTTTTTATGATTAAAAACTTTTCATTTTCTTTTACTTCTATTTCAATATTTGAACTTGTATAAACTTTTGGAAGTTTATCTAGTTCAAAATCTAAATCTATACCTTTGTATAAAAGTTCTATTACTCTAAAAGTTGCATAAATAGCATCATCAAAACCATAATATCTATCATTAAAAAAGATATGTCCTGAAACTTCAGCTGCAAGATCCGCATTTAACTCTTTTAGTTTTAATCGTAAGTTTGAATAACCTGTTTTATCCATAATTGTTTTTGTTTTATGATTTAGTTCATCAAAAACATTTTGAGAATAACTTACTTCCCCAATAATTACTGGATTTTTCATAGTTTTTGAAAATAGAAGTGCTAACATATCGCCTTTTATATTGTATTTTTGTGTTAAAACTGCAATTCTATCCGCATCTCCATCATAAGCAAAACCTAAATTACAATCATCTTTTAATAAAGTTCTTAAATCTTCAAGGTTTTTTTCATTTGTTGGATCAGGATGATGATTTGGAAATTCTCCATCTGGAAGTAGATGTAACCCTTGATAGTTTAGATTTAATTTATCTAAAATCTCACATAAAACTG
>JAIELU010000145.1 GCA_019752775.1 Campylobacterales bacterium
GATATTATTCTACAACTCAATCAAAAAATTGAAACTTTAGAAAGTGATATTCATATTTATAAAACAAAAATTAAAAGTATCAATAATCTGTCTGTAGTTCCAGATACAAAAGCTTTAGTTGTTCAAAAAACATCTTTTGATATGGTTATTATGGAAAAGAATAAATAGAATTACATATTTTTTTACTAATTTAGATACAATTTCAAAATGAAAAATAAATTATATAAAATTATTCCATTAATCTCAATTGTATTATTATATTCTTCTTTAGTAAGTTTTGGAAAAGAAGATTTTAGTAAAAAAAATAATGATATAAAAATAGAACAATTACAAGTAAAACAAATAGCTTCACAAGAAATTTTAAAAAAAATTGCACAACATGAAATAGAAACAAGCTGGATTAATTCTTCAATAATTTCAGTTGAAAAAGACACTTCAAATACTCTATGGATTATTATTTTTAAAAATAATGAGAATAATCTAAAAGATAAAAAACTTAATATTTCTATTAATCTAAATGGTGATATTGTTGAAAGTAAACTTATTTAAAAAATTTATAATTCATTAAGTACTAAACTAAATCCAATAATACTCAAATACTAATTTTTAAACTATTACTTATTTTATTTTTACTAATTTTAATCAAATTTTATTAACCTTTAGATAAAATCGCGACTTAATATAATTCAAATATTTTTTAAGGAGATAAAACTTGACTGAAATAGATTATTATGAACTGTTAGAAGTTACAAGAGGTTCAGATAAAAGTACAATCAAAAAAGCTTATAGACAAATGGCTATGAAGTATCATCCTGATAAAAATCCAGGTGATAACGAAGCTGAAGAAAGATTCAAAGCTATTAATGAAGCTTATCAAGTATTAAGTGATGAAGAAAAAAGAGCTATTTATGATAGACATGGAAAAGCTGGACTTGAAGGTCATGGTCAAAGAGGTGGTGGATTCTCAGGTGGATTTGACGATTTAGGTTCTGTTTTTGAAGAGATGTTTGGAAGTGCTTTTGGTGGTGGTTCAAGGGGAAGAAAACAAAGAAAAACTTATAACTACAATCTTGATGTTACTGTTGAAGTTAAACTTGAATTTAATGAAGCAGTTTTTGGATGTAAAAAAGAGATAAATTATAAATACAAAACAGCTTGTAAATCTTGTAGTGGAACAGGTGCAAAAGATGGGAAATTAGCAACTTGTACAACTTGTAATGGACATGGTCAAGTTCATGCAAGACAAGGATTTATGACATTTGCTCAAACTTGTCCAAAATGTGGTGGTTCAGGACAAGCAGCAGCAACTTCTTGTAAATCATGTGGGGGAAGTGGTTATGACGAAGTTAAAGAATCTTTCAAAGTTGATATTCCAGAGGGTGTAAATGATGGAATGAGAATTAGAGTTTCACACAAAGGAAATATTGCACCTGATGGTTCGCGTGGTGATTTATATTTACAAGTAAAAGTAAAAGAAGATTCTCATTTTGTAAGACATGATGATGATATTTATTATGAAGCTCCAATATTCTTCACAAAAATTGCACTTGGTGGAAAAATCACAGTTCCAACACTAAGAGGTGAAGTTGAACTTGAAATTCCAAAAAATGCAAAAGATCAACAACAATTTACTTTCAAAGGTGAAGGTGTAAAATCTGTTCAAGGTTACGGAAAAGGTAATTTAGTTGTACAAATAAAAATCGAATATCCTAAATCAATAAATGATGAACAAAAAGAACTTTTAGAAAAACTTCAAGAAAGTTTTGGAATTGAAAGCAAACCTCATGAAAAGAGTTTTGAATCAATGTTTGACAAAGTTAAAAAGTGGTTTTCATAAAAAATTAAACTAAACTAAAAAAAGGAAGATAAATGAACAAATCATATTTAGAAACAATGCCTGATATTAATGGTTTCTTTGGAAAATTTGGAGGTTCATTTATTCCTCCTATTTTAGAAAAACCTTTTGCAGAAATTACAAAAGCTTATCTTGAACTAAAAAATTCTCCAGCTTTTATAGAAGAGCTAAAATATGTAAGAAAACACTATCAAGGACGACCTACTCCTATTTCATTTGCTAAAAATTTAACAGAATTTTGTGGTGGTGCAAAAATTTATCTAAAAAGAGAAGATTTGAATCACACAGGCGCCCATAAATTAAATCACTGTATGGCTGAAGTAATTCTTGCTAAATATCTTGGAAAGAAAAAAGTAATTGCAGAAACAGGTGCTGGACAACATGGTGTGGCACTAGCAACCGCAGCTGCATATTTTGGATTAGAGTGTGAAATTCATATGGGTGAAGTTGATATTGCTAAAGAACATCCAAATGTAGCAAGAATGAAGATTTTAGGGGCAAAAGTAGTTCCAGTAACACATGGTCTTAAAACTTTAAAAGAAGCTGTAGATTCAGCTTTTGAAGCGTATTTAAAAGACACTGAAAATTCTATTTATTGTATAGGTTCAGTTGTTGGTCCTCATCCCTTTCCTATGATGGTAAGAGACTTTCAAAGTGTAATTGGATTTGAATCAAAAGAACAATTTTTTGAACATGAAAACAAACTTCCTGGTAATATTGTAGCTTGTGTTGGTGGTGGAAGTAACGCTATGGGTATTTTTTCTGGTTTTATTGATGACAAAGAAGTAGAACTTTATGGAGTTGAACCCATGGGAAAAGGTGAAAATATTGGGGAGCATAGTGCCACTTTAACTTATGGTGAAGAGGGAATTATGCATGGATTTAACTCTATTATGTTAAAAGATAAAGATGGAAATCCAGCTCCTGTTTATTCTATTGGAAGTGGAATCGATTATCCAAGCGTTGGACCTGAGCATGCATATTTGAAAGAATCAGAAAGAAGTAAAGTTGGACTTTGTGATGATAAGGAAGCTGTTGATGCTTTTTATAAATTATCTCAACTTGAGGGAATTATTCCAGCTCTTGAATCAGCTCATGCTGTTGCTTTTGCTATGAAATTAGCAAAAACTTTAACTAAAGATAAAACTATATTAGTAAGTTTAAGTGGTCGTGGTGATAAAGATGTTGATTTTGTAATAGAAAACTACCCTATTCCAAATGCTAAATTTTAAATAAAAAAGGATTAAGATGAAACTAGAATATGCAGGATTAAAACCAGTTATTAGTGAACATGGTGTTTCATTTAAAGATGGAAAAGAAGACAAATTTATTTATTTATCATTTGCTGTCGATATTTTAAACGCAATTGACCACACTTATGAACAAAAGAAAAAGTATTCTCATCAGTTAAATACTAATACTTTATCTCCAAATGAAATTTTAGATGTTCTTTTAAACTTTCATCCAGATTTAGAAGAAGTTATGAATAAAGAAATAGATTCATATACAAGACATTTAAACAGTGAAGAAGAATCCGTTAATAATAGAACTATTTTATCAAAAATAGAAAAAGATACTTTTATTGCTAATTTGAAATTAATGAGAAAATACAAAACTCAAAGAGCAAAAAATAAAATATTTTATTTTCACTGTATCGAAACTATTGTTGAAGTAATACTAAAATACAAAATAAAAGAGTTAGATACACCTTTTAATGAAAGATTTTGGCACATACTTCAAACAATTGAAGGAAATTTATCAACACATAAAATATCTTCAAATTTAAAAATGATAGAAGAAAATGGCGTTTTAAAAGCTATGCTTTTAATTAATATTTACTAAAACTGTTTAATTAGAGTTTTGTTTATATTTTCAAGTTCTTTGTATTTATAAACTAACTCTTGATATTTCAAATTATAGTCATTATATAAAAACGAATAATCATTTTTTTTATCTTTATATTTATCATAGCCTTTTTTTGAGCTATTTGATAAAGCACTAATAAAATCAAACGAGTTAACTTTTGTTAAAATTTCATCTAATTTATCTTTAGATATTACATCCGTTGAATTACTATTTGGATTATTCACTTTTTGAGTTATAGATTCATGAAGTAAATCAGCTAAACTACTTGTATTTGAAGACAAAAACATATTTTTATCCTCATACGAACTATTTAAATATGAAAATCCAATATTAAATGGTTGTCCTAAAACCGTATTAAACAAAGCTTTTGATAAATTATCATCATTTGAAAAAAGTGTAGCAAGTCTTAGGTTTTTCGCCATATTTTTATCATCTTCATTTGTAAATAGAGTGTCAATTTCTTCTAAACTTATACCTTTTATATTTTCATAACTTAAAGAATTTGTTTTAGTTGTTGATTGAGAAGAAGTTGCATTATTAACTAAAGTATTCAAAAATGAACTTGAATTTGTAGTAATATTAGAAGTATTAGAACTTGAAACCTGCGCCATTATTGAATCTATATTTGAAGTTATCATTAGTTGCAATCCTCTTTTTTTGATAAAAATTTTAATTCATTACAAGAAAAACCAGCCTCTTTTCTAGCAGTAAAATTCAAATCCATTTTTCTTTTTGTACTTCCAGGAAATACTTCTTCAATTATTTGTAAATATGTAGATTCTGGCTCCAAATTTAACCTTTCACACTCATATTTAAACCAATAATCACCTTTTTTTACATGGTCAACTTCTTCATCTAAAATAATTTGTAAAGCTTTTAAAAACTTCTTATTAAATTCATCTCTATTAGAATTTAGTTTTTCCATAATTTTTGGATTTTGATCAAGTCCATTTGCTTCAAGATACCGTGGAACTGCTGCCATTCTTCTTAAAAATTCAGGAGTTTGTTCCATTGCTTCAAAAAGATTTTTATGAACAGGGAAATCTCCGTAAATTCCTCCAAGTTCACTTAATAACTCTTCTAACATTAAAAAATGTCTTATTTCATCAGAAGCCACTTCTAGCCAATCTTCATAATATTTTTTTGGCATATTTTTAAATCTAAGTGCTGCATCTAAAGCTAAATCAATCGCTGAATATTCAATATGTAAAATCGTATGAACTAAATATTTTTTTCCATCAATAGATTTAAAATTCTTTATTGGAGGTAATTGGGTTGGATTAATTATTTCTAAAAAAGTATGATAAGAAGGTTTCTCAAAAGTATAAGGTATATAAGATTCTTTCATAGTGTATTTATCTTTAAAAAAATTATTATAAAAAATTTCAAACTTTTTAATTTTATCTTTGGGAAGACTTGTGTGCAAAATATCCTCTAATTTTAAAAAATAATCCATAAATAACCTCTTTTTTGATATAATTTAATGAATTTTAGCAAAGTAAGGTTAAAAATGGATATAAAAATTCAACCAATGGGTGATTATCAAACAAATTGTTATATTGTTACAATAAATGGTAAAGATTTAATTATAGATCCAGGAGTAAATGCTTTTTCATGGATAAAAGGAAATGTTAAAAATCCTATCGCTATTTTGAACACCCATGGACATTTTGATCACGTTTGGTCAAATCAAGAGGTAAAAGATAACTATAAAATAAAATTATATATTCCCAAAGATGATGAATTTATGTTAACTTTAGACCCTTATAATCTTGGAATGCCACCATCTTACGCGGATATTTTAGTAAATCCAGATGAAGAACTAGATATTGAAGGAATAAAGATAAAATTTCATCATTTCCCAGGCCATACACCTGGATGTAGTGCTATCCAAATTGATAAATATCTTTTTTCTGGTGATTTTATTTTTAAAGGTACTATTGGAAGATTCGATTTTCCAAATTCAGATGCTAAATTAATGAAGAAAAGTTTAAACAAAATATTAAAATGGAATGAAGATTTTCATATTTATCCTGGACATGGCGATAAAACAACTTTAAGAAGTGAAATTCAAACACTAAAACAATGGGAAAAACATATTTAAACAAAGGCCTAGTTCATGAATTTTTCGTGTGAGACAATTATAAATGAGAATGAAAAATTAAAATTAACAGATTTAGATAAAAGTTGTTTAAATATATTTGATTATTTAAAATTACACCATCATATTAATTTTTTACAAATTGATATAAAAAAGAATAGTTATACTCAAAATCTTTTTTTATGTACAAATAATAATGAAAATCATTTAGTTAATACCTTAGAATTCCAACAA
>JAIELU010000181.1 GCA_019752775.1 Campylobacterales bacterium
CATAAATCATAAGGATTTAGCCCTTTTATATTAAATGAGATTATTCCAATATTTGAAGCTTCTTGGTTTCCATAAATCTCACAATTTGGAATTTTTCTTAATTCATTTATAAAATACTCTTTTAGTTCATCTTTTTGTTTTTTTATTAATTCAAAACCTATTTCATTTCTTAATTGATATGCAAGTGAAGCTCTTATAAATTGTAAAATTGGTGGAGTTCCTGCATCTTCTCTTTCTTCTATACCTTTTTTATAAATTTGTGAAGTTTTGTTTACATATTCCACTGTTCCTCCACCTGAAAATGATGGAGCAATAGTTGTATCAACTAATGATTTTCTAATAATTAATAAACCACAAGAAGAAGGACCTCCTAGAAGTTTATGTGGTGACATAAATAAAGCATCATAAAGATGGCAAGGAATATTCATATATGGACTTGAAGCAGCTGCATCAAAACAAACAATGGCATTATAAGTTCTTAGTAATTTAGAGATTTCTTCGTAGGGAGTGATAATTCCTGTTACATTTGAAGCTACGCAAAATGAAGCTATTATTTCTCTATTTTTGTTTTCTTCAAGTACAACTTTAAGATGATTTAAGTCTATTAAACCATCTTTATCTAAATTTATTCTTTTAACTTCACAAAAAGCTTCTCTAAATGAAACTTCGTTTGAGTGGTGTTCGTAAGGTCCAACTATTACTAATGGAGCAGTTCTTTTGTCTATTTGAAGAGCAAATCTTTTTTTAGTTGCAGGTGGAATATAAAGTCCCATTAATTCTTGAAAATGTTTAATGGCAGCAGTTGTTCCATAACCGCTTGGAAGAATTGCAAAATCATCTGTGAGTTCTAAATTTTTTACTAAACTACTTCTTGCTAATTCATAATAATTTGTAGTTTTATCGGCGTTTGACGCCTCTTTAGAGTGAGTATTTGCATAAGTTTCAAGAACATCATGGATTCTATTTTCAATTTGTCTAAAAGCTAATCCTGATGCTGTGTAGTCAAAATACTCTTTTTTATTTTTTCCAATAGTGTTGTATCTAATAAAATTTAACACATCGGTGTTTTCATTTAAAAAAGGTCTAAAAATATTTTTGTTCATGTTTATTTGCTCATTTAGATTATACTTAGTTATTAATATTATAATTTTATATTATTTTAGATAAGAATCATATTTAAGAAGCTAAATATACATTATTATCTTTTGAAATTATGGCATTATATAAAAAATAGTTAATTAAAGGAATTCTTTTGGATTGGAATAATTTATTATGCAAAAAAAGATTTTATAGTTTTAAAGAAATTAAAGTTGATAAATATGATGATTTTTATAGAAATAGTTTTCACAAAGATTATGACAGAATAATATTTTCTAATTCTTTTAGAAGATTATCAAAAAAAACGCAAGTTCACCCTTTATCAAAAAATGACCATGTTCATAATAGATTAACTCATAGTTTAGAAGTGGCAAGTGTGGGAAGAAGTTTGGGCTTAAGAGCTGGAGAATTTTTAAATAAGAAATTTCCAGAAATTAAGGTAAATCCTTATGATATTGCGTACATTGTCCAAACAGCTTGTTTGTCTCATGATATAGGAAATCCTCCTTTTGGTCATGCGGGAGAAGAAGTTATAAAAGAGTGGTTTAAAAATCATAAGAAAAAAAAGTATTTGAAAAAATTATCAAAGAAAAAGATGAATGATTTTTTACATTTGGATGGTAATGCTCAAAGTTTTAGAATAGTGAGTCAACTTGAAAATAATATGTTTTCAGGTGGAATGAGTTTAACTTTTGCAACTCTTGGAACATTGATAAAATATCCTTATTCTTCTGCTAATTGTAAAATTATTGGTAAATCAAAATTTAATTATTTTCAAAGTGAAAAAGATTTTTTTAAATCTGTTTTTGATGAACTTAAGCTTGTAAAAGAAGATGGAACATATAAAAGACATCCTTTGTCTTTTTTAATGGAAGCTTCTGATGATATTTGTTATGGACTTCTTGATTTACAAGATGCGTTTGAATTAAATATAATAGATGAAAATGATGTTAGAAAAATATTTGAATTGCTTTGTGAAGAAGAAATAGTTTCAAAAGTATACGAAGAAAATATCTCTAAATTAAAAAAAGTTTCTAAACTTGTTGCTATTTCAATTGATAAATTAGCAAGACATGTAATGGAAGTTTTTGAAAGTAATTATGATGAAATAATAAGTGATAATCAACCCAGTGATTTAATAGATAGATTTTCCCATAAGAAATTAAAAGATGGTCTTAAAGAGGCTAAAAGATTAGCAAAAGATAAAATCTTTAATGAAAAAAGAAAAATAGAGTTAGAACTTGGAGCTTATAATATAATCGAAACTTTACTTAATAATTTAATTCCTGCAACTTATGAATTATATGAAAAAAAAGAGTTATCAAAACTTTCTTTTAGAAACAAAAGAGCTTTGGAACTAATGGGAGAGGATTTACCAAATGAAGATAAATCTCTTTATAAAATGTATCAAAGAGTTATTGATTATATTGTAGGAATGACTGATAACTACGCAAAATATGTGGCAAACCAGCTAAACGGAATGGGAGATTAAAATCTTTTTATACAAAAGGATTAAAATCTATTTTCTCAAGTTCAATAGCTAAATCATTTGCACTATTTGATGAGGCATCTAAAATTATGATATTTCCTTTATGGGTAATTTTAATTTTTGAAGCACTATATTTTTCAAGTAAAGATGATAAATTATCCAGATTTGAACTTTGTATTGTTGAAGAGTTAATCTTACAACCTATGTAACTTTGATTTTCAATTTTACTTTTATTTATACCCATTCGTGGTTTTCTTGGGATTATTTGCTCTTTTATAAATAGATTTCTTTCAATTTTATAATTTACTGTTGAGTTTAAAATATCAAAAAATTTATTTATTCCCCAGTTATTTACTAAAAATTCAAAAGAGCTATTTTGTGAATTTGTTCTATCTCCAAAATCTTTGTAAATATTTGCAAGGGCAATTGCTGTTTTTACAACTTGTGCAGGAGTTATATAACCAATAGTTTTATTTAAGATTTTAACAGCAAAAATGATTTTACTTTTTACATCTTTTGTTGCATTAAAACTAATATCAGGAATAAACTGAACATTACATCCCTCTTCATAACCACTTATTGCTATTTGAAGTTTATTTGGTAAGTTTGAGAAATTTTTATTTCCAATAAACGTATCATTTAATTTATTTGCAAGTGGTTCAACATCAAATAATTGAGTATCATCTATTCCATTTACTGGACAAGTAAGAACTCTTCTTATTGTATGACCTGCTTCAAAATGAGTCTTTAAATTTACTTCTTGAAGAAGATTAAAGATATTTGGTAAATCATAAATTTTTAGATTTTTAAACTCAACTTTTTGTTCACTTGAAAAAATCAAAGTATCATCACTAAAGTTTTTTGAGATTTGACTGAGTATTTTTAGTTGATTTAAATTTAGTTCTCCCAAAGATAGAGGAACTTTTAATTTAAAATATTCTTGTTTCTCATCTTGCGCATAGATTCCGTACCACTTGAATCTTTCTAAGTCAGCTGGAGTAACAATTTCTCCAAAAATAGCATGTAAATAGATGTCTGCTAAGACATCTATTCCATCTTTTTCTTTTTTTATATTTTCTAAGTTTAGGTTTTGAGACATAAAATTTCTTAAAAAATTTCTTTTGCTTCCCAATGAGGGAAATGTTTTCTCACAAGAGAATTAAACTCAATTTCAAAATCAGAATATTGAGTATCTTTTTTACTTTGGTCAATAGATTTATTTCTAATCATTCCTGCACCAACTGTGTTATTTGTGATTCTATCAATGATGATAAAACTTCCCATAACTTTATTTTTATCGTAAGCATCAAAAGCAATATTTTGTTCTAAATCTAGTTTTGCATGGGCAATTTCATTTAGATTTAAAACATTTGCTTCACTTTGCTCCAAAGTGTTTACATCTGTTTTATAATAAAATTTATCAATAGTTCCCACAGTTACTGTTGTTGCTCTTTTGATAAAATATTGTTTCCCTTTTGTAAGCGGTTCTTCACTCATCCAAACAAGATCAACATCTAAGTTAGCAGCATGGTCTGGTTGCTCGTCACTTTTTACAATTGTATCTCCTCTTGAAATGTCTATTTCATCATTTAAAGTAAGTGTAATTGCTTGTTGAGCATAAGCGTAATTTAGGTTTCCATCATAAGTTACGATTTCTTTTACACTTGAACTTTTCCCTGATGGTAAAACAGTGATTGGATCACCAACTTTTATAACTCCACTAGCAATTGTTCCACAAAATCCTCTAAAGTCTAAGTTAGGTCTATTTACATATTGAACAGGAAGTCTAAAGTGAACTAAATCTCTATCTTCATCAATTTTAATAGTTTCTAAAACATTCATTAAAGTTCCACCTTTATACCAAGGTGATTTAGGACTTATATTTACAACATTGTCCCCATTTAGTGCAGATAATGGAATCAAAGTAATATCTGTAGTCATTCCTAACTCTTTTGCAAATTCTAAATAAGAAGCACAAATTTCGTTATATCTATCTTCTGAGAAATCAACTAAATCCATTTTATTAACAGCAACTACAATATGATGAATCCCAAGTAATTTTGCAATAAATGAGTGTCTTTTTGTTTGTGTTTGAATACCATATCTTGCATCTATTAAAATGATTGCTAAGTCAGCTGTTGAAGCTCCCGTTGCCATATTTCTTGTGTATTGCTCATGCCCTGGAGTATCTGCAATGATGAATTTTCTCTTATCAGTTGTAAAATATCTGTAAGCCACATCAATTGTAATACCTTGTTCTCTCTCACTTTGTAAACCATCAACTAATAATGCTAAGTCAAACTCACCATCAGTTGTATTTGTTTTTTTACTATCATTTTTAATGGCAGCTAATTGGTCTTCAAAAATCATTTTTGAATCGTGTAATAATCTTCCAATTAAAGTAGATTTTCCATCATCAACGCTTCCACAAGTAATAAATCTTAATAGTTGTTTATTCTCATGTTCTTTTAAGTACGCCTCTATATCGTTAGCTATTTTTGTTTCTAATTGTGACATCCTAAAAGTACCCCTCTATTTTTTTCTTTTCCATTGATCCAGCTGAGTCATTATCAATAACTCTTCCTTGTCTTTCACTTGTTTTTGTTAATAACATCTCTTGAATAATTTCAGGTAATGTTGTTGCATTTGAATCAACAGCCCCTGTTAGTGGATAACATCCAAGGGTTCTAAATCTTACCATTTCTTCTTTTATTACATCATCAGGACCTATTGGCATTCTTTCATCATCAACCATTATTTTTACGCCATCTTTTTCAACAACTGGTCGTTTAGCTGCAAAATATAAAGGAACAATAGGAATTCCCTCAAGATAAATATATTGCCAAACATCAAGTTCTGTCCAGTTTGAAATTGGGAAAACTCTAATAGATTCATCTTTGTGAACTCTACCATTGTAAACATTCCAAAGTTCAGGTCTTTGGTTTTTTGGATCCCATCTGTGGTTTTTATCTCTAAAAGAGTAAATTCTCTCTTTTGCTCTTGATTTTTCTTCATCTCTTCTTGCACCACCAAAAACAGCATCAAATTTATATTTGTTTAGTGCTTGTTTTAATCCTTGAGTTTTCATAACATCTGTATGAACAGCTGAACCATGTGTAAATGGTCCAATTCCTTGAGCTATTCCATCTGGATTTGTATGAATTAATAATTCAAATCCTTCTTCTTTTGCTCTTTGGTCTCTAAATGCAATCATTTCTTTAAATTTCCATAGAGTATCCACATGTAAAAGTGGAAATGGAAGTTTTGCAGGTGCAAAAGCTTTTAATGCAAGATGTAACATAACAGCTGAATCTTTACCAACTGAATACATCATTACAGGGTTATTAAATTCTGCAACAACCTCTCTAATAATATGAATTGATTCTGCTTCAAGCTGTTTTAAATGAGTTAATCTCTCAGTACTTATCATCTATATTCTCCGTTATTTTTTGTGTAAACC
>JAIELU010000236.1 GCA_019752775.1 Campylobacterales bacterium
ATGATAATTTTATCAGCATAAGCTTTTGCAACTCCAGCAGCAATCGTTCCAACACCAATTGATGAAACTAATTTAACTGTAATTTTAGCCAATGGATTGATTTGTTTTAAATCAAAAATTAACTGTGCTAAATCTTCAATTGAATAAATATCATGATGTGGTGGTGGTGAAATAAGTGTAACACCTGCAACTGTATGTCTAAGTGTTGCAATTAAAGGCGTAACTTTGTGACCTGGTAATTGTCCACCTTCACCTGGTTTTGCCCCTTGTGCTACTTTTATTTGTAACTCTTCAGCACTTCTTAAATATGCTGGCGTTACACCAAATCTTCCAGATGCAACTTGTTTGATTTTAGAATTTTTGATAGTTCCAAATCTTTTTGAATCTTCTCCACCCTCACCTGAATTACTCATACCACCAATTGTATTCATAGCAGTTGCCATTGCTTCATGAGCTTCTGGTGAAATTGAACCCAATGACATAGCAGCAGTTGAGAATCTTTTGAAAATATCTTCTTTAGTTTCAACATTAATTACATCAATTGCAGTTCTATCTGAATTAAATTCAAAGAAATCTCTAATAAACTTTTTATCTCTATTATTTACTAAATCTCTTAAACCTTCAAAATCTGTAATATCTTCTTTTTTTGCAGCTTTTTTATTATGCATAGCTTTTGTAGTTGCTGGTCCATAATCGTGGTATTCTCCACCATTATTATATTTGTAAAAACCACCTAAATCTAATGGGAAAACTGTATTTTCTTCTTTAAATGCATTATGATGAGATTTATTTATTTTTTCTTCAATATCAGCATATGATAATCCACATAAATCACTATGAGCGCCTGTAAAACAGTCATTATTAATTTCATCACTTAAACCAATAATATCAAATAAACCAGAATTTCTATACGATGCGATTGTACAAATTCCCATTTTTGACATAATTTTTAATAATCCAGCATTTACAGATTTTTGTGTATTTTTTAAATATTTTTGCATTTCATATTTAGTTGGTTTTTCCCTTTGGAAAAATGCAACTGTTGAGGCATACATCATATATGGGTAAATTGCCGTACATCCAAATGCAACTAAAACAGCAGCCATATGTGGGTCATAAACTTCACCCGTAATTGCCACTATTGAAACATTATGTTTAATTTCTTCTTTTAATAATCTTTGATTAATATATCCAACAGCCATTACAGCAGGTATTACTTTTTCATTTTCATTAAGTGTTCTATCATCTAAAAGAACAACTGATACACCATCATGTTTAACTGCTTTTATCACATAAGAAGCTAATTGGTCTAACGCTGCTTTTAAATTTGTTTTAAATGTTGTTGCAAATACTCTATTTTTGTAATATTCATCATATCTTGGTGATTTTTCATCTCCAAAAGAGTATAAAACATCATATTTTTCTTTCATTAAAATAGGACTTGTTACTTTTAATCTTCTTGCATATTCAGGTTTTTCATCTAATACATTATGTACTTTCCCAAATCCTGTTTCTAAAGACATAACTACTTTTTCCCTATATGGGTCAATTGGGGGATTTGTAACTTGTGCAAATTTTTGTCTAAATAAATCTGTAAAATTTCTATTTACTTGAGAAAAACAGGCTAATGGAGTATCATCTCCCATAGAACCAACTGGTTCTTTTCCTTCTTTTGCCATTGGTTCAATAACTTGATCTAATACTTCATAAGTAATATTAAAGAATTTTTGTTTTTTCTCTAAATTTTCAATTTTATAATCTTTTACATTTAAAAAAGTATCTTCAATATACTCTTGAATATAATCCATATCATCATTTAACCATTTAGAATAATGTTGAGACGATTTTAAATAATTGTTAATATCATCTTCTTTTAAGATTTTCCCATGCTTTAAATCAAGGGCAATCATTTGACCTGATTGTAATCTTCCTCTTTCTAAAATATTGTCATCTTCAATATTTAATGTTCCATATTCAGATGTAATATATAATTTATCATCTTTTGTAATAATATATTTTGATGGTCTTAATCCATTTCTATCAATTAAACAACCAATATGTCTTCCATCTGTTAATGAAACAGCAGCAGGTCCATCCCATGCTTCCATTGCAGTTGCAGTATATTCATAAAAAGCTCTTAAATTAGAATCCATATGAGGAGCATTTTGCCAAGGTGCAGGGATTAAACTTCTTGCAGCTTTAAAGAAATCTACACCATTTGCTAATAAAAATTCAAACATATTATCTAAAGATGTAGAATCAGAACCAATTGGTTGTAAAATTGGTAATAATCTTTTCATTTCAGCTTCTGAAAAAATCTCTGATTTTAATTGTTCTGATTTTACTTCAACATTAAATCTATTTGCTTCAACAGAGTTTATCTCACCATTATGTGCAATTGCTCTAAAAGGTTGTGCTAATCTCCATAAAGGAAGTGTATTTGTTGAAAATCTTTGGTGAAATAATGAGAATGATATTTTAAAATCTTCATCTCTTAAATCTACATAAAAAGTCTTAATATGCGTAGGCATAATAAGCCCTTTATATGATAAAACTTTTGATGAAAAGCTTGGAATATAAAAGTCTTTATCATGTATTAATTTGTGTTCACACTCTTTTCGTGTTAAATAAATCATTGCATCAAATCTTTTTGATGACATTAATGTATTAGGAACAACAAATACTTGTATTATTTGAGGTAAATTTTCTAAAGCTTGTTGTCCTAAAGCACTTATATCAACAGGAACTGTTCTTACAAACACTACTTTTAAATCATTTGTTTCACAGTATTCTGTAAAAACATCAATATGTTTTAAATCTTTTGTAAAAATCATAGCAACAGCATATGTTTCTGGTAAATCTATACCTTTTTGTTTAGCCATTTTTCGCATAAAAGAGTCTGGCATTGATAACAATAACCCTGAACCATCTCCCGTTTTTCCATCAGCTGCTACTGCACCTCTATGCATCATTCTTTCAAGTGAAGTTATTGCATCTTCTAAATTTTTATGACTCGGTCGGTTTTTCATGTCTGCGACTAAACCAAACCCGCAATTATCTTTAAAAGAAGTTAGTAAGTCTAAATTGCACCCCATCATTTTCCTTTATATTAATCTTTATATTCCGTAATAAAATTGAATTGTAATATACTGCAAATTAGTTTAAATGAAGTTAATTACGCAGAATATTGAATCTTTACGATTACTCATTATACTACGAAAAAAAGATTTAATTTATATCATTCTGTATAATTTTTATACAGAAGATAACTTTTATACAAAAAAATCATTTATGATAAAAAATCTACAATTATAAAGTTACCTATCTTTGTTACATAATAATTACATAACTTTTAACTATAATTTTTTATATCAATTTAAGGAGAGAAAAAGATATGAAAAAATTAGTTATAGGAACAATTACAGCTGCAATGATTGCAACATCAGGAATGGCAGCAGATTATATAATGAAAGTAAGTCATGTTGTAAGTGCTAGTACACCAAAAGGAAAAGCTGCTGATTTTCTTGAAAAAAGAATTGAAGAGTTAACAGGTGGAAAAATTGATGTTCAAGTATTCCCAAATTCACAATTATATGGTGATGGTGAAGAAATAAAAGCACTTGCTATGAATAATGTTCAATTAATTATGCCAAGTTTATCAAAGTTTACAAGTATTG
Organism: Campylobacterales bacterium; assembly: GCA_019752775.1. Taxonomy (GTDB): domain Bacteria; phylum Campylobacterota; class Campylobacteria; order Campylobacterales; family Arcobacteraceae; genus Aliarcobacter. The sequence goes on from JAIELU010000236.1 coordinate 3,678, forward strand.
CACCACAAATGCAACTTTTTGATTTACCTTTTATTTTTAGAGATAAAGACCATCTTTATAAAGTTATGGACGGAGAAGTTGGAAAAATCTTAAAATCAAAAGTTGATGAAAAAAAACAAATGTTAGCAATGGATTATTGGGATGCTGGATTTAAAGATCTTTCAAGTAACAAAAAACCTTTAATTTTACCAGAAGATGCTAATGGTATGAAATTTAGAATCCAAAGTTCAAAAGTTTTAGAAGCACAATTTAAATCTATTGGTGGAAATCCTCAAGTATTACCATTTTCAGAAGTATATTCAGCTCTACAACAAGGTGTAGTTGATGGAACTGAAAATCCATTATCAAACTTTTATACAAAAAAATTCCACGAAGTTCAATCTAGTCTTACTAGGACAGAACACGGTTATTTAGGTTATTTAGTAGTTATGAATGAGCAATTCTGGAATAAACTTCCAAAAAATCTTCAAGATAATATTTCTCAAGCAATGAAAGAAGCTACAGCTCTTGAAAGAGAAGAGTCAGCAATTGAAGATGCAAAAATAATGGAAGAGTTAAAAACTTATGCGAAAAATACAAATAAGCTTCAAATTATAAACTTAACACCTGAACAAAAACAACAATGGAGAAAAGCAATGTCTGCTGTTTATCCTCAGTTTTATGATGTAATTGGTGAAGATTTAATTAAAAAAACTATTGACACAAAATAATAAAGAAATAGAATGAAAAGATTTTTTGAAATTATCGATTTAATTGTTGGTACAATTAACCAAACTATGGCAGTCTTTGGACTGTCAGTTGGTGTTTTACTAGCATTTATGAATGTTATATTAAGATATGTTTTTGATATGAGTCTTACATGGGCTGCTGAACTTACAAACTATCTTTTTATTTGGTCTGCACTTTTTGGTGCTGCATATGGATTTAAACAAGGGGCTCATATTTCTGTATCTTTATTTATAGAAAAATTTCCACCACAAATTACCAAGTTTTTTTTAGTTTTTGCAAATTCTATTTCAATTGCATATCTTGGATTAATGTCATATTTGGGATACAATCTCATCTTTTTATTAAAAGATTTTGGTGAAGATAGTGTTGATTTAGGAATTCCTATGTGGATTCCACATCTAGTTCTTCCTATTGCCTTTGGATTAGCAGCATATAGATGTGCTGAAAAATTAGTTGCACTTTATAAAACTGATTCTAACGAAATTAAGCTTTTTAGTGAACATGAAGCTGTAATACATGAAGTAACTTCACAAAAAGGAGGAAAATAATATGGTTATTGCTACTTTATTTATTTTACTTTTTGCTTTAATGTTTGTAGGGGTTCCGGTTGCTGTTGCATTGGGTGCTACAACATTGATTACATCATTCTTTTTTACAGATTTTGATTTAATGGGAATTCCATCTACTGTTTTTGATGGATTAAATAAGTATACACTTATGGCAATTCCTATGTTTATTCTAGCTGGTTCTTTATTATCAAGAGGTTCTTCAGCTGGTAGAATAATAGAATTTGCAAAAACTTTAGTTGGACATCTTCCAGGTGGACTTCCAATTGCAGCAATTTTAGCATCTATAATTTTTGCAGCTGTTAGTGGGAGTTCTCCAGCAACAGTTGCGGCAATTGGTTCTGTTATGTATGCAGCAATTAAACAAGCAGGATATAATGAACAATTTGCCATTGGTACGATTGCAACATCAGGAAGTTTAGGTATTTTAATTCCTCCTTCAATTGTATTTATTGTGTATGGGGTAACTGCTGACCAATCTATTGGAAAACTTTTTATGGCAGGGGTAATACCTGGTCTTATGATTGGTGCAATTATGATGGTTGCTACTTATATCCTAGCAAAAAGAAGTGGTTTTAAAGGTGGGGCAAGAGCAACTTTTAAAGAGCAATTTATAGCTTTTAAAAATTCTTTTTGGGCATTATTAATTATTGTAATTGTAATTGGTGGAATTTACGGAGGTATTTTTACTCCAACTGAAGCCGGTGCATTTAGTGTTATGTACGCATTTTTTGTTTCATTCTTTATTTATAAAGACACGAAATATAAAGATTTATATAAAATCATTTTAGACTCAGCACAAACAAGCTCAATGATTTTCTTTATCATTGCAAATGCTATACTTTTTGCTCACTTTTTAACAGATGAACAAATTCCTCAACATATTACTCAAATGATTATTGAGGCAAATGTTGGACCGTTGATGTTCTTATTAATTGTAAATATTTTACTTTTCTCTAAAACAATGTCACTTTCAAACCAAGATCCAAAAACTTTTTGGATCCGGATCAGCAGAGAACGTACTCGGATCCGCATCATTGTTGTGG
>JAIELU010000159.1 GCA_019752775.1 Campylobacterales bacterium
AAAAAAGAGAGTTTTCTTTTAAAAAGGGAATTATTGATTTTATTATAAAAGATAATGGGTTATTTCAAAAAATTGAACAAATAATGGAGATGATTGAAAAATTAGAAAAAAATAAAAATGAAACAATTTTAATTGTAGATGATTCAGTAGTAATTCAAGAACAACTAAAAGATTTGTTTGAAAATAGAAATTATAATGTATTAATAGCTTCCGAACCAAATAAAGCTCTTGAATTAATACTTGAAAAACAGCCTGATTTAATGCTTTTAGATGTTCAATTAAAAAAGGAAAATGGAATACTCTTTTTACAAAAATATCAAGAACTTATAATTTCAGAACTTAAAATACCAGTTATTATAATAAGTGGAACTATTGATATTTTAATTACAAGAGATAGTTATAAAGCAGGTGTTGTCGATGTTATTAAAAAACCTTTTTTGATTGAGGAGATGAATTTAAAAATTGATTTATGGATAGATTACAAAAGAAAACAAAAAGAATTAACTCGTTCAACTCAACTTCTAAATGAATACAAAAATGCAGTTGACGAAAGATCAATTGTTTCAAAAACAAATGACAAAGGAATAATAACTTATGTTAATGAAAAATTCTGCAATATTAGTGGTTATTCAAAAGAAGAGTTAATTGGTAAAAATCATAATATTGTAAGACATGAAGACACAAAAGATGAGATTTATCAAGGACTTTGGGAAACTATTCATAACCAAAAAAAGAGTTGGACAGGACAAATTAAAAACAAAAAAAAAGATGGAACATATTATTGGGTAGATACTTTAATAAAACCAATTTTAGATAAAAATGGAAATATAGAAGAGTTTATGGCCTTAAAAAACGATATTACAGAACAAGAAGATGTAAAAGAGTATTTTAAAATAAAACTAAAAGGTTCTCAGAAAAATTTAAATTATTCTATTAAATTATCCAAAGAATATGAAAAAGCTATTGATTCAAGCAATATTTTATTAAGAACAAATTTAGATAAAAAAATAAATTATGTAAATGAGAAATTTATACAATTGACTAAATTTTCAAAAGATGAACTTATTGGAGCTGATTATAGGATTTTTAAACATCCAAATATTAAAGATAAAATTTTTGAAGATTTTGATTCTTTGTTAGATTCAAAAAATATATTCCACCAAATTTTAAAAAATAAATCAAAAGATGATGAGACTTATTGGATTAATATAACTATTATTCCAATCAAAAATGATAAAGAAATTATCATTGAATATATGTGGATCATAAATGATTTAACAGAACTTTTTAATCTAAATGAAGAAATCCAAAGCACACAAAAAGAGATTATCTATAAAATGGGCGAAATTGGAGAAACTAGAAGTAAAGAAACAGGAAATCATGTAAAAAGAGTTGCAGAATATTCAGAATTATTAGCACTTTTATATGGTATTGATGAAAAAGAGGCCAATCTTCTTCTTGTTGCTTCCCCAATGCATGATATTGGAAAAGTTGGAATCTCTGATTCAATATTGAAAAAACCTGCAAAATTAACAGATGAAGAGTATGCAATTATGAAAGAACATTCAATGATTGGATATAACATTTTAAAAGATTCAAAAAGAGATATTTTAAAAGCAGCTGCAATCGTGGCAAAAGAACACCATGAAAAATATGATGGTAGTGGGTATCCTTTTGGTTTAAAAGGTGAAGATATTCATATTTATGGCAGAATTACTGCCTTAGCTGATGTTTTTGATGCTTTAGGAAGTGAAAGATGTTATAAAGAAGTTTGGAAAGATGAAAAAATATTCCAGCTCTTCCGAGATGAAAAAGGGAAACATTTTGACCCAAAACTTGTGGATTTATTTTTTGATAATATTGATAAGTTTATACAAATAAGAGAAAGATATAGTGATTAATAATTTTATAAGAAGAAAATCTTCTTATAAAATATTTAATTGGTGAGATAAATCAGCTGCGATTCTTTCGTAGTTTCTAACTGCTAAAAGTCTTTCTTGACCTTTTAATCCTACCCGTGTTACTTCATCTTTTGATAATGAGATAATATGTTCGAGTTTTTTTTGAATTGATTCTTTATCAAAATTTGTAAACCACGCACTTGTATTATCTTCAAAAATCGAAGCATTATTTTCATTATTACTCATAATACAAGGAACGGCACTTGAATAATAATCTAAAACTTTCATAGGAGTTGAACTATTAAATAAAGCAATATCTGGAAGTGGTGATAATCCAACATCAGCTTTTGAAATAAGTTCTAATAACTCTTTTCTAGTTTTTGCATCGTAAATTTCAATATTATCTTTTAGATTTGGAAAATCAATTAATAAATGGTCTAAAAATTCCGGGTCTTTTGTAGAAATCATTAGTTTGAAGTTTGAATTATGAATATTGCTAAAAGCTTCTAAAATAGTTTCAAATTCTCTCAATTTATCCAATGTTCCAGCATAAAAAAATCTTTTTTCATTTCCTTCATGTTGAATATTTTCATGTAAAACATCAGGGTCGATTGCTGATGGGATTACGAAAGTTCTTGTTTTTACATCTTTGAAATAATCATTTTTCATTTGAAATGAAGTTGGAAGAAAAATATCACATTCGTTAATTAAACTCACTTCACTATATGTTTGTATTTTATTGCTTATTACATCTAAAATTGATTTTTTATTGTTTGCTAAGTCCGTTTCAAGTTTTGCAATTCTTTTAGGGAAAGATAATCTAAATCCAACTTTGAAGTTATATTTTGTTTTTTGTTTTAATACTTCTTTCAATAAATCAGTACTATTTCTAACAACTACAAATTGGTATTCACTTAAGTTTATTTCATGTTTTTCTAATTCTTCTAAAATATGATGTTTTGATTTTTCAGGAATAATGATTCTTCCATCTTCTTTTATTTCAATTTCTGATTTTTCTTTAGAAAAAAATGTTGTATTTATATCAAAATGTTTTGTTAAATATTTTTGAAATAAAGGACCTATAAAACTGTGGTCAGCATATTCATCTTGGTCTGTAATATATAAAAATTTACTCATATTAACTCCTTGAAATTCTTTAAAAGATTATATCATTTAAAAGTTGCAACAAAAAAGCATTTTAGTTATTTTTATAGTTAATAAAGTTTTCCAAGTAAATCAACATGAGTTAGATAAACTCTCAAATCAAACTCAACTTGATGATAAGAGGGCATTACAAAAGTGCAAAGATTAATAAGAAAATTATAAAATTCTTATATAATAACTTTACTAGTATAAAATAATGGAAGGAAAGTAGAATGAGTAATGATAAAATTATAATAGAAGGCTGTATTAAAATATTTAAAGAGAGTAATGAATTAGACTTAAAAGAGAGTGAAGTATTTGAATTGTTTTCATTAACTCAGATTTACAAAGATAAAAATATAACATTCGAGAATATAGCAAATTCTATTGTTGATGGTTCAAATGATGGTGGAATAGATTCTGTAATGATTTTTATAGATGATGAATTTATAGAAAATATTGATGATCTTGATAATTTTAATTTTTCAAATAGAACTAAAAGTAAATTTATTATTTCTCAATGTAAAAAAGAGAATTCATTTAAAGAAAGCGTAATTGATAAATTGATTACAACAATGCCAATTTTATTAGATCTTGAGAAGAATGAAATAGCATTATTATCTAGATTTAATTCAGATCTAGTAAGTAAGATTATTTTATTAACAGAGGTGTGGCAAAAAACTGCAATTAGCGGAGGATCTATTTCTGTTGAGTATATTTATATTGCAAATGCATCTAAAATTGAAATAAATGATATTTTTAATCAGAAAAAACTTCAATTAATAGAATTAACAAGTAAATGTTTATCAACTAAAGATATTCACTTTAATAATTATAGTTGTAATGAATTGCTTGAATTATATCAAAAACAAAAATCTAATAGGTTATCGATTGAATTTAAAGATAGACCGTTATCAACAGATTATGAAAATTCTGGAATAGGTTATATTGGTACTGTAAAATTATCAAAGTATAAAGAATTCCTAACTTCTGAGGAAGGAATAATTCGAGATGATTTATTTGAAAGTAATATAAGACATTTTCAAGGATTAGTGGATGTAAATAAAAAAATCAAGAAAACTATTGAAAATATTTCTGATAAAGATTTTTGGTGGTTAAATAATGGTATTACAATCATTGCAGAAGAACCAAAAGAAGTAGGGAAAAAACTATCAATTGAGAATATACAAATAGTGAATGGATTACAAACATCTTATTCAATATTTAATAATTATATTGAAAATGACAAGGATGAAAGATCCGTATTAGTAAAAGTAATTATAAATAATAATAAAGAGATAACAGATGAAATAATTGAGTCAACAAATAGTCAAAATCCAGTTTCTGCAACACTTCTTAGAGCAACAGAGCAAGTTCAGCGAGAGTTAGAATTATTTTTTTTAAATGAAGGTTTTTATTATGATAGAAGAAAAAATTTTTATAAGAATTTAGGTAAACCAACTACTAAAATATTTAGTATTCAATCTACCGCACAAACTATTCAATCAATTATTTTTAATGAACCTCACACAGCAAGAGCAACACCAACTTCATTATTAAAAAATGAAATCACATATAAAAATATATTTGATATAAAGAAAGATTTTAAGGCATACCTAAATTGTTGCTTAATTAATAAGAAAGTAAGTGATTTTTGGTCAAAACATGAAAACTTACTAATTAAATCAAAACTCGCAAATTTTAAACTTCATTTATGTTGTGTTGCAGTTAAAGTATATTATAAAAAAAGAGATATAACTTTTGAAGAGATTGTAAAATTTGATCTTGAAAAAATAGATAAAGATCTATTTAATTCAACAATTAATTTTTTAAATGAAACAATAGACAAATATTTAAATGAAAATAATAGTAAGAATTTAATTAATATTGCAAAATCAAAAGAATTTACAAAATATATTTTAGATGAAATTGATTCAAAATGTAAATTAAATAGTTTAATTTAGTAAAGTTTCCCAAACAAATCAACATGAGTTAAATAAACTCTCAAATCAAACTCAACTTGATGATAAGAGGGCATTACAAAAGTGCAAAGATTATAAAAAGCTTTGTCATGCTCTTTTTCTTTAAAGTGGGCAAGTTCGTGAACAACAATCATTTCCAAAAACTCTTCAGGCATATTTTTAAAAACTGAAGCAACTCTAATCTCATTTTTCGATTTTAATTTTCCACCTTGAACTCTTGAAATAATTGAATGCATTCCAAGAGCATTGTTAATTACATTTATTTTTCCATCATACATAACTTTTGAAACTTGATATTTTTTGAAGTATTCATTTTTGAAATCCATCACATACGAATACAAAGATTTGTCATTTGTGTATGTATGTGCGGTTGGATATTTTGTTTTAATATAAGAAGATAATTTCTCTTTTTCAATCAAAACTTTGATTTTATCTTGTAAATCTTTTGGGTAATGGTTTATGTATTTCATAAAAATATTAAATAAAAGAAGAGAATTAAATCTCTTCTTTTATTTTCTCTAAATCTTTAATTTTTTCTAAATACTGTTCTTTTTTTGATTTTACAAAATTAATTCTATCTTCATTTATCTCTAAATATTGCTCTTTTGAGTATTTAACAATTTTGAATAAATAGTTTCTTTTTGAAGTTAAAAAATCTTCGATTTTTTCAAATCCAAAATTTGCTTTTAGTTTTGCAACAATTTCATCTTCTCTTGGGTGAGTAATAGAAAATTTTGCTGGTTCTTTTTTATATAACTCTTCTGATTCTAAGATTTGTTGTTCAAAGTGTGCAATAGTAGCTTGTGTAGTTTGAATATATGAATATGATAATGCTCCATTAAAATAAGCAAACTTCTTTCTAATTGCTGAAATATTCTCTAAAATAGCTGTATGGTAAGTTTTTAAAACATTTTCATAAACTTTTGCAGCAAAGTGTCTTGTATTTGAAAATTCTAAATCTGAACTAATTTC
>JAIELU010000139.1 GCA_019752775.1 Campylobacterales bacterium
CTGACACATTTTAACAAGGTCGCGATTGGTTGCAGCAATTACTCTAACATCAATGGGAATTATTTCTGCCCCACCAATACGACGTATTTCCTTTTCTTGTAATACACGCAACAATCTTGCTTGTATACGTGGTGAAATATCACCTATTTCATCTAAAAAAAGAGTTCCCCCATCTGCTAGTTCAAATCTTCCTTTTCTTGTTTCTCGTGCATCAGTAAAAGCGCCTTTTTCATGACCAAAAAGTTCACTTTCAAGTAAAGTATCTGTGATTGCAGCGCAGTTTAATTTAATAAATGGTTCATCTTTTCTATTACTTCTTTTATGAATTGCAGCAGCTACTAGCTCTTTCCCAGTTCCTGTTTCTCCTCGAACTAATACAGTCACATCAGATTGGGCAATTCTTTGAATAACTTTGAAAACTTGTTCCATTTTTGGACTATCTCCAATAATATCTCCAAAATTGTGAACTTTAGAATCCCATTCCATTTTGTAATAAAGTTTTAGTTCTTGAAGTCTCTCTTTTTCTTTTTGATATAGTTGATAAGAATAAATTGTTTGTGCAAAAATTGAACTTACAATTGTTAATATTCTAACTGTATCATCTAGTTGTATCTCAGCATTTTTAGTAATTACTGCACCTAAAACACCTATTGATTCATTATCAATCATTAAAGGAACTGCTGCATAAGATTTTCCATTAAAATCTCTTTTTCCTGATTTATTTAGGAAGATAGAATTATTATGAATATTTTCTACAACAACTGGTTCTTTTGATTCAGCAACCATTCCAGTAACACCTTCTCCTATTTTATAAGAAGCAAGAGTTTTTTGGAATTTTGATAATTCAATAGATGCAAAAACATTTAAGACATCGTCTTCTAAAATATGTACTACACAATTCTCAAGATTTAATGAATTTTTTAATATTTTCATCGACTTTTCTAATGAAGTTTGTAGATCATAATGATTAGAAATTACTGAAGATATTTCATAAAGAGTTGTTAATTCTCTTATTGTAAGACAGCGCATACAAGCAGATTTATCAAACATTGTTGCCTCCTGTTTTTTTGGATACTTTTATTATAACGATTTTATAAGTCATGATGAATAACCATTTATATAAAAAACATACAGTATTCTAATCTGCAATTTTTTTACATACTTCTTCTTTAGGAAGCTTTTTAATACCAGGTTGTATCCACCAAACTTCACCATTTGAAAGTGTTGCATTTCCACCCCATTTTTCTTGTGTATCAAACTCTATTTCTTCAATAGTCTCTTCCATATCTTTTTTTGCAAAATAAAAAGATACAACACTATCAACTTCTCTTAACATAACTTTTGCCATTTTTTACTCCTTGTTTATAAATAAATTCCTGAATTTTCTTAATAGCTCATTTTCTTTAAATGAGATTCTAAAGAAACCTTTTTTTAACTCTTTAACTACAAAACTTCTATCAAAATGTTTAGAAATAAAAGGATAATCTTCTCTAAAATGAGCTCCTCTACTTTCCTCTCTTTTTTTTGCGCTTAAGATTATTGCTTCAGATATTTCAAGGGCATTTCTCAGCTCTAAAATTGCTGATAATTCTACATTGTTGTTTTTTTCTTTGTTTATGCAATGTAAGCTGTAAGATATTTGTCTTAAATATTTTACATAATCAAAAGCTTCTGTTAGACTTTTTTCATTTTTGATAATTCCAACTTTTTCGAATAGACATTTTCCCAAACTTATTCTAATTGCATTAAAGTTTTTAGTTGTATCTCCTTGAAAAATGTATTCAATCATTTCAATATCTTTTACAACAGTGTTATAATTTATAGGTGAAAATTCATTCTCTTTTGAGTACTCTTTTGCTGTAATTCCTGCAAGATTTCCAAATACACAACCTTCAAGAAGTGAGTTTCCTCCAAGTCTGTTTGCTCCATGAACTCCATTTGAAGCCATTTCACCACAAATATAAAGACCTTTTATATCACAGCTAGTCATATTTACATCAACTCCACCCATTGTGTAGTGGGCAACAGGTTTTATTTCCAATAACTCTTCAACGATATTTATGCCACTTTGATTTAGTGTAGCATTAAAAAGTGAAGGAAGTTTTTGTTGAATTTTTTCAACTCCAAGATGTCTTAAATCAATAAAAACTTTTTTACCTTCAAGTTGTTCTTTTAAGATTGCACGAGCTACTTCATCTCTAGTTCCTAATTCATTTATGAATCTTAACCCCTCGCTGTTTACCAAGTAACCACCCTCACCACGTGCGGCTTCTGTTACTAAATAGTTTGTTTTTACAAAACCAGTTGGATGAAACTGAACAAACTCCATATCTTTTAAATAAAGCCCAGCTCGAAGTGCAACTGCTAATAAATCACCTGTATAATCAGGTGCATTTGTAGAGTAACCCCTATAAATTCCAGCATATCCGCCACCTGCAAGAACTACCGCTTTTGATGCATATATTGTTACTTGAGAGTTTTCTTTGTTTAAAGCAATTACTCCACTTACCCTATCTTGATAAATTGCCAGATTTAAAATAAAAGTATTAGGCAAAAAGGTAATTCCTTTACTTTTTGCTTTTTTTATAAGTGCCATAGTGATAGCACTTCCTGTTTTATCACCAACATAACAAGTTCGGTTTGAACTCCCACCACCAAATGGTCGTTGTAAGATTTTATTGTTTTCATCCCTATCAAACTCAACACCATAATCAACTAATTTATCAATAATTGATGAAGCTTGTTTACACATATAAGTAATTGCTTTTTTATTTCCAATACCTTTTGCTGAATTAAAAGTATCAGAAATGTGTTGGTTTATCTCTTTTGAATTACTTGTGTCAAGAACAGCGTTTATTCCGCCACTTGCCATTGAAGAATTTGATTTAAATAGATTTCCCTTTGTGATAAGTGCAACTCTATTTTGTTCATCTTTTGCTTCAATTGCTGCCATTAAACCAGCAATTCCTCCACCAACTACAATTACATCATAGATCATTTTATACTCTATACATTAAATCGTATTTAGTTCTTGAAGTTGCAGCTACTTTTGTGATTTCTAGATTTTTTTTGATATGAACCGGAACTTTTGAAGCAAAAAGCGATGAAATCAACCCAGGAGTTGACCTAACAAATTGTAAAGCTAATTGAATATCATTTTCTAACACCATCTTAGAATCAAGTAAATAACCAGCTTCTGGTTTAAATGATTTTTTAAATAGATTCATTTGAAGAAGTGATGAGCTTGAAATTACCCCGATTTTTAATCTGTGAGCAGCTTGAAGTAAAGTACACTCTTCTCCTTTTACTTTTTGAGTGGGCATCGTGTAAATAGATGTTTTCCCCATATTAAATGGGGTTTGGATATATTTGAAATTGTGATTATTTCCACCTACTTTAATGGCAATATCTACTAAATCTTCTAAATTTATATGTTCGTTTGTGCTTTCATCGATAAAACCATTCCAAACGGCAATTCCGTAATACTTTATCATTCTCATTTCAACCATTTTTTCAAATCTTCTAAAAATAGTTTCGATTTTTTTTAGGAATTTTTTATACCCTAGTTTTGAAACTTGAATTTCTGGATTATGTAAAAAATAGATATCAATAGTTTTTACACCTAAATTTTCAAGGGATTTTTTACATGACCACTCTAAATAATCAGGTGTCATACAGTGTTGGTCTAGTTCTATATCATCTTTTGTAGCCAATGAATTATTAATTATATTCTCTTCAATCCATTTATAAGGATTCTCTGGAAATGGATATTCTAGTTGAATAAAACCACCCTTTGAACATATAATTAATTCTTCTCTTTTTGTAACACCTTCTTCAAATAACTCTTCTAAAGCAATACCAATCTCTTTTTCACTTTGTCCATATCTGTAGTTACTTGCTGTATCTATTAGATTTATTCCATTTTTTACCGCTTCTTTTACGCCTTCAATATAATGAAACAGATAATTTTCTTCTTTGTAGGGTTCTTTATTAAAAGTACCTAATCCTAATTTTGAAAATATTAAATCGTTGTGTTTGATATAAAAATCTTTGTAATGTGAGAATCTTTTTGCAAAATTGTAAGTGTCATCAAATGTTGCTATCATGATTTTTTCTTCTTTTTATAAAATTTCATAATAATAAGGGAATAAATAACTTTACTCCCTCATCAATATTTAAAGGTGTATAAAATTATATGCAAGAAGTGTTCCGTATATTTTTGATTGATTTTAATTATTTTGAAATATCTTGAGTTAGTTTGCTGTGATTTATTCTATTTCCCACGAAATAAAAGCCCAATTTAAATAATCACTATTTTTTTTATATTTATATGTTGTATTAAAATAGTTTTTTAAGACAATCTTTTCTTCATCTGAAAGTTCGCCCAAACTCCAACTAACTCTTTCTATAAATTCATCATCACTTGAACTCTCGAATTTTGTATTTTCACTTAAAATAAAATCAACACGAGCAAATATTCCCATACTATGTAAAACATTTACTAAATATATATAATCAGGTCTTGGGTAAACTTCTCTTTCTAATTGATTTAAAACCTGCGTATCTATAAAACTTCCACCAACTTTTGTAGTAAGGTAAACTCTTTTATTTGCTTTTGAATTTAGTTTTATAAGTGCATCTTTTATGTCTTTTACTTCCATTGATCTTGAAGCTACAACAATATCAGCTTTTGGTACATCATCCCAATTATCTTCCCAAGATTTATGAATAGTAGTTACATTTGAAAGTTCTTTTTCTTTACAATTATCTTTTACACAATCTAACATTCCTTGTGAATAATCAAGAGCATAAACTTTTTTTATTTTAGAAGCAATTGCTAAAGCAATTGTTCCTGGTCCACATCCTACATCTAAAAGTGAAGAGGCATTTGTTGTATCAATTTTATCAATAAAAGTTTTTGTATAGATACTTTTATGAACATTTAAATTCATACCACTTGCTCTTTTATCCCAGTCTTTACTATTTTTGCCTTTAAAAGTTGAGCTTTTCATTTGCTCTTTATAAAGTTCTGCAAAATTTAAAGTGTCTAAATTTGTTTGAATTAATCCCATTTTTTACCTTTAGATTTACTTATTGACCTTGAATTGTTGGTGAAAATGCTTTGGTAGAAAGAGTTACTTGTTGTCCTATTTCTAAATTTATTACTTCATCTTTACTAACAACAACTTCAACTAATTGTTGCCCGATGGAGACTATTGCCACATAAATTACATCAACTTTTACTATATCTAAAAGTTCACCCTCAAATGAGAATTTTTGACTACCTTTTGTTTTTAGAAGTATCTCCTTAGGTGTTCCATCACTGATTATTTGTCCATAATTTAAAACTACCATACGATTTGCTAAACGATAAATTTCACTTGAATCATGACTTACCATGATTGTGGTTGTTCCAAATTCTTTATGTAAAGTTAGGATTTCATTTTGAAGTTTTGTTCTCATATTAGAATCAAGTGAGGATAAAGGTTCATCCATTAATAATATTTTTGGTCTATTCATTAATGCCCGACACAAACTAATTCTTTGTTTTTGTCCTCCACTTAATGTTTGAGGAAATCTATTTTTTAATTCATCTAATTCAGTCATTTTTAGTAAATAATGAGCCAAATCTTTATCTTTATTTACATATAAAAGATTATCTATTACTGAGAAATTTGGGAATAAAGCATAATCTTGAAATACAAAACCTATTTCTCTTTTTTGAGGAGCTAAAGAAAATTTATCATTTAACCAAATATTATTATCAATATTTATAGTTCCACTTGCCTCTTCAAGCCCTGCTAAAATTCGTAAAAGTGTTGTTTTCCCACTTCCACTAAATCCAGTAAGTGCTAAAAATTCACCTTCTTTTATTTCAAGATTTATATTTAAATCCATTTCACCGTTTGCACCATGAAGTTTTTTATTTATATCAATTTTTATCATTTACTAAATCCTGCAAATATTCTTTTTTGTTTTCCATT